>CALMWT010000088.1 GCA_937870855.1 uncultured Taibaiella sp. | reverse complement strand
ACCTTTTCGAAAAACAAGTAGATATAGTAATTGATGGCGGCATTGGTGGAATAATCGCCTCTACTGTTATTGACTGCACAAGCGGCGAACCAGAACTGATACGCGAAGGTGCCGGGGGGTGGGAACACATAGTTGACTGATACTTATCTTAGCGGCATGTACACTGCCGAACAAGAGAAGCATTTATACAATCAGGGAAAAGCATTACTCCTTTCTGCAAGCGAAAATATTGAAGAAATAATCGAACAACTCCGGGAAACGATAAACTACGCCGACTGGAAATACTATGTGCAAAATGAACCTGTATTTTCAGACTCGGAGTATGATGCTCTTTTCCAAAATCTAAAAACATTCGAAGAAAAATTTCCTGAGCAAATAACTGCTGATTCGCCAACACAACGAATTGCAAAAGGATTGAGTGAAAAATTTCCGCCGGTTGCGCATCTTGTTCCCATGCTTAGTCTTGATAACACTTACAATGCGGAAGATCTTTATGATTGGGATCGTAAGTGCAGGGAGTATGCAGGGGCAAATGAGATCGAATATTGCGCTGAGCCTAAGTATGACGGAGCAAGTATTTCGCTGATCTATGAAAATGGAAAATTACTTCGGGGTGCTACCCGTGGCGATGGCGTTATGGGGGAAGAGATAACCACTAATATTCGTCAGATAAAATCTATCCCGCTTTCTGCAACTTTTGGAAAAGATGGCATTCATCAAATAGAAATCAGAGGCGAGGTGGTAATTCATAAAAATGTATTTGCGGCGTTTAATGAGCTACGTGCAAAAGAGGGTTTGTCGCCACTGGCAAATCCACGCAATGCGGCCTCCGGCACTTTGCGCATTTTAGATGCTGAGGAAGTACGCAAGCGAAAACTTTCTGCGATACTTTACCACATTAGCGACTACACACTCGAACCCGGAAAATCAATGCCTGCAAATCTGCATGGACACTACGAGTCTCTTCAATATCTATACAACCTGGGTTTTCCCACTCCGATAAAAGAAATGAAGCGCTTCAAGACGATAGATGAAGTGATAGCGTTTTGTAATGAATTTGAAGCACGTCGCGATGATCTTCCTTATGAGGTGGACGGACTCGTGATTAAAGTAAACGCTTTCGACTTGCAGGAAAAAATGGGAATGACATCGCATCATCCACGTTGGGCTGTAGCGTATAAATTCAAAGCAAGACAAGCCACCAGCAAATTGCGCAGAGTAGAATTTCAGGTAGGAAGAACAGGAACAATTACCCCCGTAGCTAAGATTGATCCGGTTCCAATTGGTGGTGTTACCGTCACCTCCGTTTCACTTTTTAATGAAGATATAGTGCGGGAGAAAGATTTGCATATTGGAGACGTTGTACTTGTAGAAAGAGCAGGCGATGTGATCCCTTACATCGTAAAACCACTTTCAGAACTGCGCGATGGTACCGAGCAACCGATTGTATTTCCTTCTGTTTGTCCTGCATGTCAGCAACCTTTGGAAAAACCTCAGGAGGAAGCCGTATGGCGTTGCATCAATATTTCTTGCCCCTCACAAGTAGTAGAGCGATTGAGTCATTTTTGCAGTAAAGATGCAATGGACATTCGCGGTATGGGCGGAGCAAACGTAAAGAAATTTTATGACCTGGGTATCATTTCAGACATTCCGAGTTTATACAGAATTGATTGGAATAAGATTCGCACCATCGAAGGCTTCGGCGAAAAATCAATCACCAATCTTCAGAACGCAATAGAAAACTCGAAGCAGCAACCACTAAACCGTGTAGTTTATGGTTTAGGTATTCGCCATGTAGGTGAGACTATGGCCAAAACGCTTGCAAATGCTATTAATCAGCTTAAGGAATTTTATGAATGGAACGAAGAGCAGTACATGACTTTGGAAGATGTGGGACCAAAAGTGGCTTCTACTGTTGCTGATTTTTTTAGACTTGCTGAAAATCGTCACATGCTCGACGAATTGGAACTTGCAGGTGTCAATCTTTCCAACCTTCACAAAAAGCAAAAGAACGAGAGTGGTGCGTTGTCGGGAAAAGCGTTCTTATTCACTGGTACGCTTACTCAACTTAAGCGGAGCGAAGCAGAAGCAATGGTTGAAGAAAAAGGTGGCACCATAGTAAGTGGCGTAAGCAGCAAACTCAATTTTTTGATAGTAGGAGAAGATGCAGGATCAAAATTAGAAAAGGCAAAAAAACTAGGCACTGTGAATATTCTTACGGAAGCGCAATTTCTCATTTTAATAAGCAATTAGTAGCAAAACCACTTTTAACCATCCTTGAAAATCAAAAATCTCATTTTGGATTTTCAAGGATGAACATTTAGGTTTGCATTGTGATTCAACGCATGTTACAACCCGAAATTGCAATACTGATGCGGCATTCGCCCGCAGTGGCTATACTTGGTGCGAGGCAGGTTGGCAAAACTACCCTTGCAAAGCAACTGGGAGCAATTCAAAAAAAAGAATGCCTTTATCTGGATCTCGAAAATCCACTGGATGTAAGAAAACTTGCCGATCCATATACCTTTCTTACGGACAATAAAAACAAGTGTGTTATCATAGATGAAGTTCAAACCATCCCTTCGTTGTTTTCGGTATTGAGATCAGTGATTGATGCAGACAGAAAGAGCGGGAGATTTATCCTGCTTGGAAGCGCTTCGCCTGAATTGGTAAAAGGAGTATCAGAATCATTGACGGGAAGAATTTCTTACAGAGAATTATCGCCAGTCAATTTGCTTGAATTACCCGAAAAAATCTCGCGCAACAGGCACTGGCTACGTGGGGGTTTTCCCATGTCGCTACTTGCCCGTACTGATAAAATTGCCTTTGAATGGATTGCGTCGTTTGCAAGAAGCTATGTGGAAAGAGATTTGAGCGCTTTATTTGGAGTATCGCTTACCAGTAATATCCTGTCCCGTCTTTTGAGTATGCTGGCTCATGTGAACGGATCGGTTTGGAATGCAGAAATGATTGGAAGGTCGTTGGGCATATCTGCACCCACCGTAAATCGTTATGTTGATTTTTTAGAAGGTGCTTTTCTGATTCACAGGCTACAGCCGTTTCATTTCAATACACGAAAGCGACTCGTGAAAGCACCCAAAATATATATACGTGATAGCGGGTTACTCCATTACTTAAGTCATGTGCAAAACATGCTGTCTCTAAAGGGGCATCCGGTGGTTGGCTCTTCGTGGGAAGGGTATGTTGTAGAACAAGTAAAGCAGTTATTACCTGCCAATTTTAGCCTGTATTATTACCGGACTCAAGCAGGTGCAGAATGTGATATGGTTTTGGCAAAAGGTAGCCAGCCGGTTGCATGTATTGAAGTTAAGCTAAATAATGCGCCCTCTCTCAGCAAGGGAAATTTGCAAAGCATAACTGATTTAGGCACGAAAAAAAATTTTGTGGTGGTACCAGACATTGATGAATATAAAACCAAGGATGGGATTATTATTTGTAATGTCCGCACATTTCTATCTAAGTACTTACCCAAATTATAACTTCCTTGAAAATCAAAAATCTGATTTTTGATTTTCAAGGAAGGAAATGTATAGACTCAAAATCTCGTTAACTCTATACCTTTGCGCCACTGTTTAGAAGCTTATCAAATCACACATGTCTGCTATCCAACCATTCCTTCGCCTCAGCGGCTTAGAGCCACTTGTAGTCCGTCCTGAAACTAATTTCGTTAACATAGGCGAGCGCACTAACGTAACCGGTTCCAAAAAATTTGCACGTCTTATACGCGACAATAAATATGAAGAGGCGCTCTCCGTTGCACGCCAGCAGGTGGAAGGTGGCGCGCAGGTACTCGATGTAAATATGGACGATGCTCTGCTTGATGGAGAGAAAGCAATGACCACGTTCTTAAATCTGCTACAAAGCGAACCAGACATTGCGAAAATCCCGGTGATGATTGATTCTTCAAAATTTTCAATAATTGAAGCGGGGCTAAAATGTGTGCAAGGAAAGTGTATCGTTAATTCTATCTCCATGAAAGAAGGGGAAGAAAAATTTATTGAGCAGGCATATACTTGTAAAGCCTATGGCGCTTCGGTTATCGTTATGGCTTTCGATGAAAACGGGCAAGCTGATACACTTCAAAGGCGCATAGACATTTGCGAAAAAGCTTATCACATTCTTACGCAACAAGTAGGTTTTAAACCGCAAGAAATAATCTTCGATCCAAACATCTTTGCCATTGCAACCGGCATTGAAGAACACAATAATTATGCGGTAGATTTTATAGAAGCAACGCGCATCATCAAAGAAAAAATGCCGTTGACAAAAGTGAGTGGAGGCGTAAGTAACGTTTCATTTTCTTTTCGTGGAAATGACCCTGTACGGGAAGCCATACATGCAGTGTTTTTATACCACGCTATCAAGGCGGGAATGGATATGGGTATTGTCAACGCAGGTCAGTTGCAGGTGTATGATGAGATTGAACCACAGCTACGGGAGCTTTGCGAAGATGTAGTATTGAACAGGAGACCTGATGCCACAGAACGTCTGGTAACTTTTGCGGAAACCGTAAAAGCAAAAGGGAAAGAAGAAAAAAAGGACGATGCCTGGCGCCTCACTACCGTAGAAGAAAGATTGAAACACGCACTTGTAAATGGCATTACTGATTTTATAGAACAAGACACGGAAGAAGCAAGGCAACAATATCCGAAACCGCTTGATGTAATTGAAGGCCCTTTAATGGCAGGCATGAACGTAGTAGGCGATCTGTTTGGCAGCGGAAAAATGTTTTTGCCACAGGTTGTGAAAAGTGCCCGCGTGATGAAAAAAAGCGTGGCTGTACTCACTCCTTATATCGAAGCAGAAAAAGAAAAACGCCGTCTGGCGCACGAAGCTGCCGGAACATTGAATGAAGAAGGTGCAGGTGCGGCAAAAATTTTACTTGCAACTGTAAAAGGCGATGTGCATGACATTGGAAAAAATATAGTTGGCGTAGTGCTGGGTTGTAATGGATATGACATCATTGACCTTGGTGTTATGGTACCTGCTGATAAAATTCTTGAAGCTGCTCAAAGAGAAAATGCTGATATTATTGGGCTAAGTGGATTAATCACGCCTTCGCTTGATGAGATGGTACACGTAGCAAAGGAGATGAAACGCAGAGGGATGACACAACCTTTATTAATTGGTGGTGCCACTACATCGCGGATGCACACTGCCGTAAAAATTGCACCGAACTATGATAATGGTGTAGTGTATGTGCTGGATGCAAGCCGAAGCGTAACAACTGTAGGAAGCTTATTAAACAAGGAACAAAAAGAAAGTTTCCTCAACGCCACTATCAAAGAGTATGAAAAGCTGCGGGAGGACTTCGATAAGAAGAAAACAATAAAACAATACATTTCATTCGAAGAGGCGCAAAAGAACACCGTAAAAATTGAATGGGATAATTACACTCCACCAAAGCCAACTTTTACCGGAACCAAAGTCTTTGAAGACTACGATCTTAATGAAATAAGGCAATACATAGATTGGGGACCTTTTTTCATTGCGTGGGAGATGCGCGGAAAATATCCTGACATTTTGAAGGACGAAAATGTAGGTGTCGAGGCAACGAAATTATTTAATGATGCGAACGCATTGCTCGATAAAATAATCAAAGAAAAATGGCTTACGGCAAAGGGTGTGGTTGGTTTTTGGGAAGCGGAGAAAATAGCTCCTGATACGATCGTTGTAAAAGATAAAGAAGGCAATAAGTTGAAGTTGGAAAGTTTACGTCAGCAAATTAAAAAAGCAGCAGACCAGCCCAGCTTTTCACTTGCAGATTTTATTAAACCACACTCCTCCCCCGTCGGGGAAGGTCGGGAGGGGGCGGATTACATTGGCGCATTTGCCGTAAGTATTCACGGCATAGAACCGCATTTACAAAGATTTATTGAGCAGCATGATGACTATAACAAGATCATGTTGCAGGCAATGGCAGACAGACTTGCGGAGGCTTTTGCAGAAGTGTTGCATAAGCGTACTCGCACAGAGTTTTGGGGCTATGTTAAAGATGAAAGTTTGACGACTGAAGAATTGGTTAAAGAAAAGTATCAGGGTATCCGTCCCGCTCCTGGTTATCCTGCTTGTCCGGATCACACAGAAAAATACAAGTTATTCGATCTTTTAAATGCAACCCAAAACGCAGGCATTCAACTTACCGAATCGCTGGCAATGTATCCTGCGGCATCGGTGTGTGGCTGGTATTTTTCACATCCGCAAAGCACCTATTTCGGCGTAGGCAAAATAATGCAGGATCAACTGGAGGATTATACAAAACGAAAGAAGATGAATCTTGAAGAGATGACCAAATGGCTATCACCAAACCTGGAAGGATAAACGATGAGCGAGATTCACACAATAGAACCTGCAAAAGAAGGAAAACCACACCCCAAAGGATTAAGAATACTTGCCACGATAGCGAGCTATGTATTTCACCCGGTGTTTATGCCTACGGTAATGACTATCGTTCTTTACAGGCTCGCACCGACAACTTTTGCCGGAATATCTTCAAAGAATTTAAAATTGATCACGATGCAGTTCTTTATAAGTACTGCATTTTTCCCAATAATAATAACCTTGTTGACAAAGGCGGTTGGTTTCATAGATAGTGTTCATCTTAGAACTTCGAAAGACAGGATCATACCACTTATTGGTACAATGATGTGCTATTTCTGGATAAATATGGTTGTCGGTAACAAGCAGTACCCAGAATTGCTGCACGTTTTATCTCTTGGCAGTTTTTGGGGAGTGATTGCCATTTTTATGATCAACATTTTTGTGAAAATCAGTATGCACACGGCTGCGGCCGGAAGTATGCTCGGTATTCTACTCGTGCTGATGTTTACAAGTCCCATAAACCTGGCTTTACCTTTTTTCATTGCTCTCGTTATAGCCGGAATTATTGGTACCGCACGCATGATTTTAGGCGCTCATTATCCCGCAGAAATTTGGCTGGGATATATCGTGGGGATATTAGTTATGCTGGGTGCGTATTGGTATTTATAGTTCACAGGGCTACACCCTGTGTTCGCGTATTACGCCCTTTCAGGGCTAAAAAAATGGCGAGTCGTTTTAGCGTCATTTTCAAAGACTAAATTTATTGTTTTCCTGACATGGACGATTATTAGCGTCTGGAGTTGAAATGGCTAAAGCAACCCTCACAGGTTTTTGAAACCTGTGAGGGTTTATACTTTGCAATGACAATCCTGTTGTAGGGCCTTTCTCAACTTTAAAGAAAACTTTTTTATGAAAAGAATACTACTCTTTGCAGCCATCCTTGTGTTTTCTAAGATTTCTTATGCGCAAAATTTTGTGGTTTCCGACAGTTCTCACTGGTATCATTCTATGACATACGGATCATTTCATTCGTATGTAACAGGCGATACCTTGATTCAAAATCGCACAGCAAAAAAAATACGGCAAGAAGCGCTTGTAAAACAACCTGAATTTGGATATGGTTTGAGGGTGGATGATCTTCCTTCATTGTATATCCATACCACCACAGATACAACTTTTGTTTTCAATCCTGTATTCAACCGCTTTACACCCTTGTATGTTTTCAATGTAAATGAAGGCGACAGTGTTTGTTTGCCTCTGCTACATGCAGGCGGTGGTGCATTTTATACAGGAAATATGGGTGATAGCATGTTCTGTTTTGTGATTGATTCGATTCGAACTGTAACCCATGACACAGCACAACTTAAGACTTACTTCACCAGAAGTTTTACAAGGAACAATCAGATAGAACTAAACTGGGGTTCATCTTTAGTGGGCGCTTACGCTCAGAAGATTGGAGCCGTGTATAGCGGGTTAATACCTCTGTGTGTGTCGCAAACAAATTGTGTGTCAGTTTTGTCAGAAAATTTTCAAACTGCCAGTGCAATGCGCTGCTACTCTGATGAACTCAATGAGATCAAATTAATTGCAGGTAGCTGTAATAATGGTGGCATTTCGGTAGCAGTAAAGGATTTCACAACTAGTGAAATAAGCTTATCGCCCAATCCGTCATATGATAAGCTTTATGTGAACTTGAAGGACAAAACTATGTTACAAAGTATTGACATCATCAGCGCTTGGGGACAGAATGTATTGAAAGCAAAAGGAGACATAACCCAATTGAATGTGGGTGACCTACCTCCAGGCGTTTACGTTGTAAGAATCACTTTGAGGAATGAACAAGTAATCACCCAAAGAATAATTATCCAGCACTGAGTTCACCTGTTTTTCATCTTGCTTTACATTAAAGGTAAAGGGCTAATCTTGCGATCAGCCCTTTTAATTTTTAGCTAAATTGATTTTTAGTATCTGTAATGATCAGCCTTAAACGGACCATTCTTCGGAATACCGAGATAGCTTGATTGGTCATCCGTCAACTCTTCCAGTTCCACTCCGATCTTAGCAAGGTGCAAACGCGCTACCTTCTCATCAAGATGTTTAGGAAGTACATAAACCTTATTCTCGTAGTTAGCGTGATTATTCCAAAGTTCTATCTGAGCAAGCGTCTGATTAGAGAATGAATTACTCATTACAAAACTTGGATGGCCGGTAGCACAACCAAGATTTACCAGACGTCCTTCAGCAAGGAGAATGATGTCTTTACCATCGATGGTGTACATATCAACCTGTGGCTTGATGGTATCTTTTGTTTGTCCGTAGTTGTCGTTCAGCCATGCAACATCAATTTCGATATCGAAGTGACCGATGTTACAAACGATTGCTTTGTCCTTCATCAAACGGAAATGCTTTTCAGTGATCAGGTCGCGGCAGCCTGAAGCAGTAACAATGATGTCAGCTTCTTTCACAGCATCTACCATTTTCTTCACTTCAAAACCGTCCATCGCAGCCTGCAAAGCACAGATTGGATCTATTTCAGTAACGATTACGCGAGCACCTGCGCCACGAAGAGACAATGCAGAACCTTTTCCTACATCGCCATAACCACCTACAACTGCAACTTTACCAGCCATCATTACATCAGTAGCACGACGAATTGCATCAACCAAAGACTCCTGGCAACCGTACTTATTATCGAACTTAGATTTGGTCACTGAATCGTTTACGTTGATTGCAGGAATTGGCAACGTTCCTTTAGCCATTCTTTCATAAAGACGGTGAACACCTGTGGTTGTTTCTTCACTAAGTCCCTTAATGTGCTGAACAAGCTCTGTATAATTATCGAACACGATATTGGTAAGGTCTCCGCCATCGTCCAGTATCATATTCAGCGGACGGTCTTCACTACCGAAAAACAAAGTTTGCTCAATACACCAGTCTGCCTCTGCCTGTGTTTGTCCTTTCCATGCAAATACACCAATCCCCGCAGCAGCAATTGCAGCCGCAGCATGATCTTGCGTAGAAAAAATGTTACAGGAACTCCAGCGAACTTCAGCGCCGAGTGCTACCAATGTTTCAATCAGTACCGCCGTCTGAATAGTCATGTGTAGACAACCTGCAATGCGCGCATTCTTTAGTGGTAGCGATGGACCATATTCAGCACGGATAGCCATCAATCCCGGCATTTCCGCTTCTGCCAATTTAATTTCTTTACGACCCCATTCTGCAAGGCTCATGTCCTTTACTTTGTACGGAAGTTTCAAGTCTATTTGACTACGAGTAGTTGTTGACATTTTTAGATTATTTATTGGCAAAGATAAGCTGGCAGGATAAAGCAACAGTCAGCAATCCATTTTTTAGAATAATACTTAAAAAAACTACAGCTTTGCAGGATAAAAAGCTATTCCTCTATGCCAAACACTGCAAAAAAAGAACAAAGCGCTAATGAAACCGTTTCATTAGACTCTAAAGACCTTGCGATACTGGCACTGTTGCAACAGAATGCACGGATAACAGTAAAGGAAATTTCCGAAAAAGTACATTTAAGCACAACGCCTGTGCATGAAAGAATAAAATGGATGGAAAATACCGGAGTTATAAAGCAATATGCTGCTTTGGTGGACTATTCAAAAATCAAAAAAGGGTTGATGGTAATATGCTATGTAAGCCTGAAACAACACAGTAAATCGGCAGGCGCAAAATTTATCAAGCATATTCTTTCCTTAAACGAGGTGATAGAGTGCTATAATATTTCCGGCGAATTTGATTTTATGCTAAAAGTGATAGCCGAGAACATGGACGACTACTACAATTTTCACGTAAACAAACTGAGCCAGAGCGAAAACATCGGTAATGTGCAAAGTGTTTTTGTAATGGGCATCATAAAGCAAACGCACGTTGTGGTGCACTGATGTGAGCAAGGCTTAAACGAAAAAAGAAACTGAAAATGCTTTCAATTTCTTCCCGTTTAAAAATAAGTGAGGCGCTTACAGAGTCTTCAGAAAATCTTGAAGCTTAGTTTCCGTACTTGCAGAAACCGGAACCAAAGGTAAACGAAGATTATTGCTACCGATCTCCATTTTGCTCAAAATGCACTTCACGCCAGCCGGATTTCCCTCGGTGAATAGTAGGTGTATTCCATCAAGCAATTTATAGTGTATATCTCGTGCTTTGTCGAATTTGTTTACAAGTGCGGCGTTTACGAGATAGGTGAAATCTTTGGCAAAACAGTTGGCTGCTACAGAAATTACACCTTCCATACCGATTGCAATTTGAGAAAGCACTAAATCATCATCACCAGAAAGAACGGTAAAATTGCCTGGCTTTTTCTGGATGAGTTCCATAATCTGTCCCATATTGCCACTTGCTTCCTTAATAGCAACAATGTTTTTAAAATCGTTTGCGAGGCGGATTACAGTTTCAGGAAGAATGTTTGTAACTGTGCGTCCCGGAACATTATAGAGAATAATAGCCTTGTCTGTGGCTTCAGCAATTGATTTAAAATGCTGGTAAATTCCTTCCTGCGAAGGCTTGTTGTAGTAAGGAACTACACTTAAAATCCCTTCTACGCCTGATAAGTCGAAGTCTTTGATTTGCGCCACCACTTCCGATGTATTGTTGCCGCCAATGCCACATACCACAGGTACCCGCTCTGCATTTACTTTTACAATAAATGCTAAAACTTCCTTCTTTTCTTCGTTAGTAAGCGTAGGTGTTTCGGCAGTGGTTCCCAATGCCACTAAATAATTTACTCCGTCTTTTATCACATAGTTTATCAGCTTTTCAAGCGCCTCGAAATCTATTGTATTGTCCTTTTTAAACGGAGTGATAAGTGCCACTCCAGTACCTCTGAATTGTTTTGCCATTCTTGATTTGTTTGTATTCTATTTTTATGCTTCTTCGTAAAAACCCATTTTGGAAAATTTCTCTATCCGCTGATTGGTGCGTTCTTCGGCACTCAGGGGTAAAAGCGCTGCCAGCGATTGCAACAAATATTCTTTCACAATCATTGCCATTTCTTCAGGCCTTGCATGAGCGCCACCTAAAGGTTCCTTTATCACGTCATCTACCAATCCAAACTGGCTCATGTCTTCGGAAGTAAGTTTCAGTTGTTCTGCGGCTTGTTCCTTAAAATTCCAGCTACGCCATAAAATTGAAGAACATGATTCCGGAGAAATTACCGTGTACCATGTGTTTTCAAGCATAGCAACTTTATCCCCAATTCCGATTCCTAAAGCACCGCCCGATGCGCCTTCACCAATGATAACACAAATGACGGGCACTTTCAGGTTGACCATCTCAAACAGATTGCGTGCAATTGCCTCACCTTGCCCACGTTCCTCTGCTTCAAGCCCAGGATATGCCCCAGGAGTATCTATGAGCGTAATAACCGGACGATTGAATTTCTCAGCCATCTTCATCAACCGCAGGGCCTTGCGATACCCTTCTGGGTTTGCCATGCCGAAGTTGCGCATTTGGCGCATTTTAGTATTTATACCTTTTTGCTGGCCCATTACCATTACCGGCATACCATTAAGTTCTGCCATACCACCAATCATTGCCTTATCATCCCTCACCTGCCGGTCGCCATATAGTTCAGTAAAATTGCTGAAGATTTTTTCGATGTAGTAAAGTGTGTAGGGTCTTTCAGGATGTCGGCTGAGCTGCACCCGCTGCCAGGGAGTAAGGTTTTGATAAATTTGTGCTCTTGTAATTTCTATTGCTTCTTCCAACTCTCCGATGGCTTTAGCAGCATCCACCTGATGGTTTTTGGCATGCACTTCTTTAAGCTTGCTCATCTGCCCATATAATTCCTCAAGCGGCTTTTCAAAATCAAGAAACTGCATCCAATTTTTATTTAGGATTACAAATGTAAGGTTTGAAATTTTTTCTGAAAGAGATTTGCTGTTGTGAAAGTTTTGTCTTTATCTTTGCGTCCCCTTCAGGGAAACGGTTCGGTAGTTCAGTTGGTTAGAATGCCGCTCTGTCATCCCTACACAGTGTAGGGATGGGTTCAGTGGGAAATTTTTAAATGCTCTTTTAAAATAGTTGGATCGGTAGTTCAGTTGGTTAGAATGCCGCCCTGTCACGGCGGAGGTCGCGGGTTCGAGTCCCGTCCGGTCCGCAAAAGCTTCAGAAAGTCTGGAGCTTTTTTGTTTTATGGCGTTTTACGTTTACATAATTCAAAGTTTAAAGGACGACAGTTTTTATAAGGGTTATTCTGAACATCCCTACGAAAGACTGGAGCAACATAATGGCGACGACAGCAAATACACATCCCATAAAACGCCCTGGAAATTAGTTTGTCTTCTTGTATTTGAAACAAAACGTGGCGCTTGTTAAGGAAAGAAGATTGAAAAAAGATGCTCACGCAAGTATTGATGCCTTAATCAAATCAAGACAAAATGTTTTAAATAACGGAGGTTAAAATGCTGCCCTGTCATCCCTACACAGTGTAGGGACAAAAAGCCTGTGAATTATTTCGCGGGTTTTTGTTTACTATCTTCCTCTCCTTTGCCGATACGAACAATTGCTACATATTTGCACAGTAATTAAATCAAAACCAAAAATGAAAAAGCAACTTTTATTAATCGCGGGTACAGTTCTTACCCTTGCATCTTGCCAGAACGAAGCAGCAGATACGGGCGATAATCAGGCGCAAATAGATTCCGCAGTAAATGCAAGAGTAGAGGAAATGAGAACGGAACTGATGATGCAGAACGATTCTCTCATCAATGCAGAAGCACAGAGAAGAGCGGATTCTATTTTTCTAACAATGAAAGATGGTAATACTGCGCCTGCCGCTCCTCGGAAAAGCACTCCTGCAAGAAACACTCCAGCTCAAACACCTTCCACTCCAGTCAAAACAACACAGGATCAAAAGTTTGAGCAAAGGGAAAATGGCAATAAAACCATTTCTGACGATAAGAAAAAAGAACAGGACGATAAATTCAAAAAGAGAGGCGGATAGTCTTCTTTGATAAGAGAATTTCTCAAGAGTAAATGGAGCATTCAGAAAGTTCTATCCACTATACAAGTTCAATTTAAAAAAGGCTGTTTCCCACAGCCTTTTTTTATACACTTCTTAATTTTAAGAATAAAAAATCCCAGTTACGATAGCAACTGGGATGTCAATTTTAAATGGTACAATTAGCTTATTGCCATGTGCCAGTATAATTTTGAATAGAACCGGTAGAAATTTGGGTGATTGAATAAGACCAGTTTATTTTCCCACTTTGATAAGTTCCGCTTCCTTGCACTCGGTAATCACCATTCGCGTCAGGTTTTTGATCCGCAATGGTAATTGTATTTCCATTTACAGTCGCTGCGATAGTGTTGGCGAAAAAATCATCTGAAAAAGAATTGGAAATAGTAGCAGAAGTTGCTGTAGGCCCAGGAGCAATAGTGGTTGTGTAAACGAGATTCGTACTGCCTATTTGATCTGCCGCTGACCATACCTTCACAAACTTTGTGATACTTAACGTTTCACATCTGTTGCCTTCATATCCCGCTTGACAACTGCAATTTCCACCCGAGCAAGTTCCACCATTCAAACACACCACATCTTTACACTCATCTTTGTTACAAGCGGTGTAGGTTACTGCACCAAATGCGCCAATTGTCAGCATTGCAGACAATGCGATTCTCTTCATAGATTTCATAATCATACTCTTTTTATTTTTTGTTTTGATTAATTAACCCGCAAATATACTTGCAATAATCATTACAACAATCCTCTAAAAATATCCTGACCACCAAATAAAATAGGTGCTGTTATCTTTACGGTTCATGAAACTAAGGCTGCTTCTCGCTTTCCTATTTCTTTCGTTCAATACATTGCGTGCACAGAATTACGTATTCGATTATAATTCACGCTGCCACGCCGCCTATCAGCAATATCTTTCGCTAAACCTCGAAGCAGGAAACGCACTTATCCGCCAGGAAATAATGTCTAATCCCTACAACCTGATGGCCACTTATCTTGCCGACTATGATGATTGGCTCATGCTTCTTATGAACGGCGACAACCGCGATTATGAGCAGCGCGCAGGGCATTTCGATGAAAGGCTAAACCTGCTGTCGAAGGGCGATGAAAATTCTCCCTGGTTCCGGGTTTGCAAAGCGGGAATATATTTTCATTGGGCATTGGTGCATATTCGATTTGGTGAAAACCTGAAAGCTGCCACCACATTCAGAAGGTCGTTTTTACTTTTAAAAGAAAACAATAAACGCTTCCCTGATTTTCCACAGAACAAAATTTTCCTGGGTCTCGAAGAAGCAGTGGTAGGAACTATTCCTGAAAACTACCAATGGCTCGCTTCTATATTTGGGATGAAGGGCAGCGTAAAAAAAGGTGTTGCGTTGCTTAATTCGTTCATCAATAATTCCGACAACAATACGCCTTTGCGAAACGAAGCAATCATCTACAATTGCTATCTGCGATTTTATCTGATGTCGCAGCAGGAAGAAGTTTGGCGATTTGTAAACAGCAGTCAGTTTCCTGTGCAAAACAATTTGTTCCACTCTTTCATTCGCGCAAATTTTGCACTCAACTACCGAAAATCTGATGCGGCTTTGCAGGTTTTGAAAAATGCACAAAGCATAGACGACTACAAAAATTTTCCGATTATGGATTACGAAATGGGCACAGCACTTTTACATAAATTGGATGCAAACTCAGTTGTCTATTTCAATAAATTTCTATCAAGCTACAAAGGGAAATTTTTCGTGAAAGATGCACACCAAAAACTTGCGTATGCCTACTACGTGCAGCAGAATTACCCCAAAGCAAATTACCACCGCGAACAAGCATTGAAAGAAGGCTCTCGGACTACCGATGCAGACAAACAGGCGTACCGGTTTGCTGAAAACAATGTATATCCTTCAGTGCCTATTTTACAGGCTCGCCTTCTAAGCGATGGAGGTTATTATAAACCGGCTTTGCAAAAGCTGCAAAACGTTGACATAAAATCGCTGAACATTACAGACAAGCTGGAATGCTATTTCAGATTGGGGCGCATTCACGATGAACTAAACAATGACACAAAAGCAGTGGAGTATTATAAAACAACCATCAATCTTGGACGCAACAGAAAAGAACATTTTGCTGCGCGCTCGGCACTGCAAATGGGAATGATGTATGAACGTTTAGGGAAAATAACGGAGGCTGTAAAGTGCTACACTGACTGTCTTTCTATGAAAGAGCACGATTTTCAATCTAATATAGATCAACAAGCGAAAGCTGGTGTAAACCGGCTCACACAGAAGTAGGACATGTCCTTGTATATTCTCGATGAAGAGTTGTGGTTTCCTGATGTTGAAGAAGCATTGGAGGATGGCTTGCTTGCTATAGGTGGCGATCTTAGTATAGAAAGACTTTTTCTTGCTTACAGCAAAGGAATTTTTCCCTGGTTTAATGACGATGAAATACCGATGTGGTGGTGTCCTGATCCACGATTTGTTTTGTTTCCCGACGAGTTAAAAGTCAGCAAAAGCATGCAGCAACTGTTGAAGCGAAATACTTTTGATTTTCGCATCAATACTTCATTTAGTGAAGTAATTTATCAATGCCGGCAAACAAAGCGTAAAGATCAAGACGGCACCTGGATCACGAACGATATTGTTGAAGCCTATACTCAGTTGCACCATCTTGGTTATGCACATTGTGCTGAGACATGGCTTGGTGGAAAATTGGTGGGTGGTTTGTATGGCATAAGAATGGGGAACATCTTTTTTGGTGAAAGTATGTTTAGCCTCGAAAGCAATGCAAGCAAATTTGCATTCCTCAATTATGTGCAACAATTGCAAACAGAGGGTGTTGTTTTGATAGATTGCCAGGTCTATACACCGCATCTTGAAAGTCTTGGCGCAAGAATGATAGCACGTGAAGATTTTATGGGAATAATCTCCACGAACATTCCAATTCGGAGTAATTGATGTTTGTTATTTTCTTCTGCTATCGGGTGTTTCTACTCGACAGCATTTGGGGGAAAGTGCTCTTCGCCTACGTCAGTGGAAACACCTGACGGCACCAGCAACACCTGACTGCACGAGCAATATCTCTTAGCATTTCAGCGCTGCGTTATTTCCCGAATTTCTTCTTTAGCAGATTCAGCGCATCATTAATACTTACCTCTTTCTGCAAGGGTTCATTTCTTTCTTTCCTTTCCGGCCTATTATTGTTTCGTTTTACCGGCGCTTCCATAGTTTGCTTGATAGACAATGCAATTCGCTTTCTGGCAATATCCACCTCCAATACTTTCACTTGCACTTTGTCATTTAGTTTCAGCACTTCATTAGGATCGGAAATGTAGGTGTTGGAAATTTCAGAAACATGCACCAATCCATCTTGCTTCACGCCTATATCTACAAACGCACCGAAGCGGGTAATGTTGGTTACTACGCCGGGCACAATCAAGCCGATATGCACATCCTCTATCGAATAAATATTTGCGAACTCAAATGCTTGGGCTTCGCTGCGCGGATCGAGTCCTGGTTTTTTCAGTTCCTTCAAAATATCCTGAACGGTGTGCAGCCCTATTGTTTCAGAAACGTATTGCTGCACTGAAATTTTGTTTACCACCTCTGCGTTGCCTACTAATTGCTTTACATCCATTTCCAAATCCTTCGCCATTTTCAAAACCACATCATAAGCTTCAGGATGCACCGCGCTTGCATCAAGTGGATTGTCGCTTTCTTTTACTTTCAAAAAACCTGCACATTGCTCAAATGCTTTTGCGCCCAGGCGCGGAACTTGCAACAGTTGTTTTCTGTTTTGAAAACCACCTATCGCGCTTCTATGCTTTATAATGTTATCTGCGATAGAAGGACCAATGCCGGAAACATAACTCAATAAATGTTTGCTTGCTGTGTTAAGGTTAACGCCCACCGCATTCACGCAACTTTCTACAGTTTGATCCAATCGTTCTTTCAATCTCACCTGATTTACATCATGCTGATATTGACCTACGCCTATACTTTTAGGATCAATTTTTACCAACTCGGCCAGCGGATCCATCAACCTTCTTCCAATGCTTACCGCGCCACGCACAGTCACATCCTGCTCAGGAAATTCTTCTCTTGCAATTTCCGATGCCGAATAAATGGAAGCGCCATCTTCATTTACCAAAAAAACCGGCAAACCTAAACTCAGCTTTTTTATGAATTGTTCTGTTTCTCTACCTGCGGTTCCATCACCTACTGCAATTGCCTGAATATCGTATTGCTGCACCAGGCTTCTTACTTTATTTTCTGCTTCAGTGAGTCTGTGATTATGCTCGTGTACAAAGATCAGGTCGGTTTTTTTCAACTCCCCTTTTTCATCCAGGCAAACTACTTTACAACCTGTGCGATAACCGGGATCAATTGCGAGTGTTCTTTTGCTTCCCAATGGCGAAGACAATAATAACTGACGAAGATTTTCTGCAAATACATTGATTGCCTCTTCATCGGCCTTTGTCTTCAATGCCATTCTGAATTCGCTCTCCAAACTGGGTTGCAACAATCTGCGGTATGCGTCTTTGACAGCTTTCTTCACATGATCTGCCGCTTCGTTGTTTGCCTTCAAATATTGCCGTTCAATTAAAGCCAGCACATCTTCTTCTACAGGCGCAATCACCATGCGCAAAATACCCTCCATAAATCCACGCATTACGGCAAGAAGTCTATGCGAAGGAATTTTTGTAACCGGCTCGGAAAACTCGAAATAGTCTTTGTACTTCGCTCCTTTTTCTTCCATGTCTGCAAGCACTTTGCTTTGCACTGTTGCCGTATTTTCAAATAGCCGACGCACTTTAGCCCGCACTTCTGCATCTTCATTTACCAATTCTGCAATGATGTCGCGCGCTCCTTGCAATGCTTCTTCCGGTGTTTTCACATTCTCATTGATGAAAGCATTGGCCTTGTCCAATACATTCGCACTGTTTTGCTCTAAAAGCCAGTGAGCTAATGGCTCAAGTCCATTTTCTCTTGCCGTTTGCGCCTTGGTTTTTCTTTTAGGTTTGTATGGAAGGTAAATGTCTTCAAGCTCATTGATGGTCGTAGCTGCATTGATTTTTTCCTGCAACTCTTCCGTCATTTTTCCCTGCTCAATTATGGTCTTTTCGATAAAAATCTTTCTCTCTGAAAACTCTTTTTGAAACTTAGCTTCCTGCTGAATATTTTGAATCTGCACCTCATCCATTGCACCGGTTTTGTCTTTACGATAACGGGCAATAAACGGTATGGTTGCTCCTTCATTTAAGAGTTCTATAACTGCTGCAACATTTTTTTCTACTATTCCCAGCTTTACAGCCACGCCTGGCGCAAATTCCAACATAAGGTGTTTTTGAAGGGTGCGAAGCTAAAAGCAACACAGGAGATTTGAAAAAAGAATTTCGGAGTAATTTTTTTGATTAAACCTTTTAATTGAGACTGTGAAAGGAACCTTAAAAAGGGGGATTTCGCTACACCTTTACAACATTATATTTGTCTTTTCTGGTAATCAGCCCCACATGCACTTGTTTCAAAAAGCGTTCGGCGTTTTTCTGTTGCTTTGTCTTTATCTACAAAAAATGGCGGCGCAGGATAATCCTGCAAATAGCAGTATTCCTAAAAGGCAGTATTTTACTACAAAGCTAGTTGACCAATCTATTAAACTTGATGGTGAACCAAATGAAGCAGCATGGGAGAATGTAAACTGGAGCGAAAATTTCATTCAATATAAGCCACACGAAAAAGCAGCCCCATCACAGCCCTCTTCCTTTAAAATTTTATACGACAATCGTTTTTTGTACATCGCCTATAAATGTTTGGATAGCCTGCCGCACCAGATCACAAGCCGTATGGGAAGGCGCGATGAATTTCCCGGCGACTGGATGGAAATAAATATTGACAGCTACCACGATTTGCGAACAGCATTTTCCTTCACGCTTTCCGCATCAGGCGTGCGCGGAGATGAATTAATTTCAAATAATGGAGACAATTGGGATGGAAACTGGAATCCGATTTGGTATGCCAAAACTCACATCAATGATAGTGGCTGGACAGGCGAAGTGAAAATTCCTTTGTCCCAATTGCGCTACGGAAATGAAAAAGAAAAAGTTTGGGGAATTCAAGTGCAGCGAATGTTGTTTAGAAAAGATGAAAGAAGTACCTGGCAACACATACCTCAGAGCGGTGGCTATTGGGTTAGTGGTTTTGGAGAGCTGCGGGGATTGAATGATATTCCATCGCAAAAGCAAATTGAAATTGCTCCATACGTGGTGGCGCAGACAGCGAGATATAAAAAAGAAGAAGGAAATCCATTCGCAACTGGTCGGGATAATAATATCTCAGCAGGTGTGGATGGAAAAATAGCAGTGACGAGCGATCTTATTCTCGACTTTACAGTAAACCCGGATTTTGGACAAGTGGAAGCCGACCCGTCGCAGGTACGAATTGATGGCTATCAGAATTTTTTTGAAGAACGGAGACCTTTTTTTATTGAAAGCAGAAATATTTTTGATTACAGACTTACAGGCTCTGCGGCTGGCGGGGACTATGATTCCGATCTTTTGTTTTACTCGCGCCGAATAGGAAGTTCGCCCCACGGATACCCTTTTCTGAAAAAAGGTGAGTACGCAAAAATACCCGAACGAAGTTCCATAATCGGGGCAGCAAAATTTAGTGGAAAGACTAAAAAAGGATGGAGTATAGGCATACTGGAAAGTGTGACCAAAAGGGAATATGCAGAGATAGACTTTAACGGAGAAAGAAGAAATGAGTTGGTAGAACCTTTGACCAATTATCTGGTAGCACGGGTGCAGAAAGATATTGACGAAGGCAACACGGTAATTGGCGGAATACTTACTGCTGTAAATCGGGAAAACGATCTAAAGGATATTTTACACAGCCAGGCTTATTCAGGCGGATTTGATTTCAAACACTACTGGAAAAACAGAGCCTGGTATTACCAGGGCAACTTGACCCTGAGCCATGTAGCCGGAAGCGAAAAAGCCATTTTAAACACGCAAACTTCCTTCGAACATTTATTTCAAAGAACTAATAGCAGCGAAGCTCGCATAGATGCCACGCGTACTTCACTTACCGGCACAGGTGGAACTTTTCGTATTGGCAAAACG
>CALMWT010000087.1 GCA_937870855.1 uncultured Taibaiella sp. | reverse complement strand
TTTACCTCCGCGGCGAAGATCAATCGGCATCATGCGAATATTGGAAGCATGAAGCACTGAACCCAATCTTACTTTTTGAGATAGCGCAATGTTGGTTGTGACGGTAGAATCGCGCTCGCCCACCAATAGTTCATTGTATTTGTTCAGACGTGTATTGTCGCTTTCCAGTTCTGCAATTCTCTCTTCGTAAGTCTTCACTTTTCTGTTGAGCTGCGTTACCAGACTTCTTGCTCTTGCATAATCTGCCGCAGTAGATTTGCTGCTGCTCAATATGCCTTGTATTTCGCTCCGCAATCTTCCGATTTCGCTGGTTTGGTTCGCAACAATACTATCGAGTTGTGCATTTTTTCCAACCAAAAGATCAAGTCTTGCCAGTGAGGCATCGTACTCAGCCTTTATATTGTCGCGGTCGGTGGCTACCGTATCCAATTGCGAATAGGCTTCATCGCGCTGATCTGAAACTTTATTTTTACTCATGAACAAATAAATGTTCACGCCCAGCAACACCGCAATGATTGCAATGTAGATGATGGCCTTATTTCGCTTCGGAGATTGGCTGCTGTGCCTAACTTCCGTATTTTGCTCATTCATAGTTTGTGTGTTTGGCTTTTTTCGGATACAAATATAATTTTTGAATTGAAAGTTGAATTGTTAAAGCATATACTTTTCATAGACATTGAAACAGCATCGTGCGTTTCGGATTATAATATGCTGAGCGAAGGAATGCAGGAACAGTGGATTCGAAAAACAAAATTCCTGAAAGCCAAAAATGGGGAAGACACTTCTCCGTCCGTTCTTTTTGAGGACCGCGCGGGCATTTTTTCAGAGTTTGCGAAAGTGGTTTGCATAGGGCTTGGTTGCCTGACCGAAAAAGATGGTGAATGGAAAATGGTAATGAAGGCGCTTTCCGGTGATGATGAGCATGAATTGCTTGTAAATTTTTGCGAAGCTCTTTCCAAATTCAACAGTCAGTTTCGTGATCTTAAATTTTGCGGGCATAACATCAAAGAGTTCGACCTTCCGTTTCTTTGTCGCCGCATGATTATTCATGGAATGCAATTGCCCCAATGTATGCAGCTTCATGGCAAAAAACCCTGGGAAGTGCCGCATCTCGACACGTTAGAACTCTGGCGTTTTGGCGATTACAAACACTACACTTCTTTGGCTTTGCTTGCCGAAGTTCTTGGCATTCCATCACCCAAGGACGATATTGATGGCAGCATGGTAAGTGAAGTTTACTGGAAGGAAAAAAATCTACAGCGTATCAATCGCTATTGCCTGCAAGATGTTCTTACCACTGCCAAAGTTTTCCTGCGCTTGAAAGGCATTACTCAAATACAACCGGAGCCTCAGATTATTGATTAGTTGCATTATCTCATGTTATGACTTCAGACCTAAAGAAACTATTACAGTCTATTCAAAATAAACAGTTTGCCCCCTTTTATCTGGTAGATGGCGAAGAGCCTTTTTACATAGACATCATCACCAATTTTTTTGAAGAGAAAATTTTACAACCCTCAGAGCGCGATTTCAACCTCATAGTTATTTATGGCAAAGATGCAGAATGGGCAGATGTAGTAAATGCCTGCCGTCGTTTTCCCATGTTTGCGGAAAGGCAGGTGGTGATATTGAAAGACGCTGCCCAAATGCGCGCCCTGAATGAGATAGCCGGTTATCTGGAAAACCCTTCTCCCACAACGGTGTTTTTAATTGAGCATCGTTTTAAAAAAACAGACGGGAGAAGTAAGCTCGTGAAGCTTGCAAAAGAGAAAGGGTTCTATTTTACTTCCGACAAAATAAAAGATGAGCAAGTACCTAACTGGATACAGAATTACGGTGTAGAAGTTGGTTTCCACATTGCAGAAAGAGAAGCACAAATTTTGGCAACTTATCTCGGTAGCGATCTTCAGAAAATTGTAAATGAGATTGAGAAAGTACGGATTAATGTGCCCGAAGAAAAACTGCTCACCGCCGATCTTATTCAGAAATACATAGGCATTAGCAGAGAGTACAACGTTTTTGAATTTGCCGCAGCTTTGACGACAGGCAACAAAGACAAACTTTATAGAATGTTGTCGTACTTTCTGGCAAATCCAAAATCTGCGGCTTTACCCTTAGTCATCGGGTCTTTTTATAGCCACCTGAACGTAGTTTATCAAGTTCATTCGTTGAAAGGAAAATCGGAAAAAGATATAGCCTCTACACTTCGATTGTTTGGCGAACGGCTAAAAGAAACCATGCTTGCAGCACGCAACCTGCCTATGCACAAGACAGAACAGTTCCTTTTGATTCTTGCCAATTATAGCGGTAAATCTGTAGGTATAAACTCCAATGCCGATAATAGTGAATTGCTTAAAGAGATGATCGGGAAAATGGAATTGGTTATGAACCACTAAAAAACTCACTGACGATTTTCAGGATAAAACATAAAATATACCGCGCCCAAAATGAAAAGAAACGACACCAGATAATTCCACTTAAACGGTTCCTTCAAAAACAAAATTGCAAAAACGCAAAAAACCAGAAGTGATATAACCTCCTGAATGGTTTTAAGTTGAAAAGGTGTAAAACCTTCTTTCAATCCAAAGCGGTTGTTTGCCGGCACCATAAAAACGTACTCGAAAAAAGCAATTCCCCAGCTTATCAAAATGAGCTTGAACAAAGGCATATTGGTTGTGTCCTTTTTTAAATGACCATACCAGGCATAGGTCATAAAGCAGTTGGATATGAGCAAGCAAATGATGGTGCGCATTCTTAGAAAATTGTTGCGTGATTAAGTGGCGGCGGCATGTAATTTATAGCTTTCTCCAAAAAATTTCCCCTGAAAAACAACAGCAAAAACCGTGATCAGGTTAAAGGAAATGAAAACCTCCAAAACAAATGCTGCCAGCGAAGATTTTGACCGCTTAGCGAGAGAAGCGGAGAAAGAACAGAAGAGAAAACCCGGCAGCCAGAGCAACTCTTCAAAGCAAAATAATAACGGACCAGGAGGCGGAAAATAAAAAAACAGGCACTTGAAAATGAGTGCCTGTTTTGCTTTATAGATTAGAAGACTATTGTCTTTCGATCTTATTTTGCTTCTTGTAATTGTCCAACTGCTTAGGCGTAAGATAATGGGACATCATTTCTGTACGACGCTCTTCAATCATTTGAAGCTCATTTTGCTTGTCGGCTCCGGTATAGTTTTCAAGGGTTGCAATTCTTCTTTCCAACCCCACATTGATCTCTAATACAATAAGTTCTTGCTTTTCATCCAGCTTCAAACTTTTGACCATGTTTTGGGTCTTTGCTTTTGCTCTTTCTACGGCTGGTTTGTCAGCTTCATTTTGAGGTTGAGCCCACTTGGGGAGCGTTTTAGCTTCCTGAGCGCTTGTGGTGGTTGCTACTCCTACAAAAAGCGCAAGTACTAATGCTAGTTTTTTCATTTCTATGAGTATTGATTTGATTTTACAATTCGGCACTACAAAATAAAAGAAATTTATGGAATTTGGTAAGTGCGTTTGGATATTAGACATTTTAAATGCTAAAAGGGTTGGAAAAAAATTGCCTAATCTAAAAAATTTAAGCGCCTCCGAGGAGACGCTTTTACACTATACACTTTCCGCTGCGCTTATTTGGTCGTTACGCATTACCACTACGCCATCAAACACATCAATCAATACCGGTTTGGTTTTATCAATCTCTCCGGCAATAATCTTCCTGCTCAAAAGGTTGATTATTTCTTTTTGTATTAAACGCTTTAAAGGTCTTGCGCCATATTGAGGGTCGAAGCCACGCTGTGAAAGATAATCTAAGGCGTAATCCGAAAACTGAAGATCAATGCCTTGCTGTAATAATTGCTGCTGAAGTTGTTGCAACTGAATTCTGATGATGCCTTTTATCTCCTTTCTCATCAATGGATGGAACATAATCACGTCATCCACGCGATTCAAAAACTCAGGACGCAGGGTTTGTCTAAGTAAATTCATTACCTCCTCCTTAGTTCCTTCCACCACTTGATCTACATCTTTTCCTTCGAGATCAGAAAAATTTTCCTGAATAATGTGCGATCCCATATTCGAGGTCATAATGATGATGGTGTTCTTAAAGTTCACCACCCTGCCCTTGTTGTCGGTCAATCTTCCATCATCAAGCACTTGCAAAAGCACATTGAATGTATCAGGATGCGCCTTTTCAATTTCGTCCAGAAGAATTACGGAATATGGTTTTCTGCGCACAGCTTCTGTCAATTGTCCGCCTTCTTCATAGCCAACATATCCCGGAGGCGCTCCTACCAATCTGCTCACACTATGCTTTTCCTGGTATTCGCTCATGTCAATCCGGGTCATCATGTGTTCATCGTCAAACAAAACCTCGGCAAGCGCCTTTGCCAATTCGGTTTTACCAACCCCTGTAGTACCAAGAAAAATGAAGGAACCAATTGGCTTTCTGGGATCTTGTAAACCTGCCCGTCCCCTACGAATAGCGTCGGCTACTGCAACTATAGCTTCATTTTGACCGACAACGCGCTTGTGCAATTCATCTTCAAGCTGAAGTAATTTTTCTCTTTCGGTTTGTAACATTCTTTGCACGGGAATGCCAGTGGCTTTGGCAACGTTCTCCGCAATATCTTCTGCATCCACTTCTTCTTTCAGTAAGCGTTTATGCAAACTATCCATTGCGTGGAGCTGCGCAGAATATTCACTAACGTGCTTTTCCTCTTCCTTTATTTTTCCGTAGCGTATTTCAGCAACCTTTCCATAGTCGCCTTCGCGCTCTGCTTTTTCTGCTTCAAGTTTTAGCGCTTCAATACTGTTCTTCGATGTGTTGATCTTTTCAACAATTTCCTTTTCTTCCAGCCACTTTGCTTTCAATGTGTCCCGTTCTACATTGAAAAACGAAATATCCTGATTAAGTTGTTTTAGCTTTTCTTCATCGTTTTCGCGCTTTATCGCTTCTCTTTCAATTTCAAGCTGACGAATACGACGCTCTAATTCATCGAGTTCTTCGGGCATCGAGTTCAGTTCCAGTTTTAGTTTTGCTGCACTTTCATCAATCAGATCAATTGCTTTGTCGGGTAAAAAACGATCTGTGACATAGCGATGTGATAATTCAACCGCGGCTATGATTGCCTCGTCTTTAATGCGCACCTGATGGTGATTTTCGTACCGGTCTTTCAATCCGCGAAGAATGGAAATTGCATCTTCTGGTGTAGGCTCATCTACAAACACTTTCTGAAAACGTCTCTCAAGCGCCTTATCTTTTTCAAAATATTTTTGGTATTCGTTTAGGGTTGTAGCTCCGATAGCACGCAATTCGCCTCTGGCCAAGGCAGGCTTCAAAATGTTGGCAGCATCCATCGCGCCTTCCATGGCTCCTGCACCAATGAGTGTGTGTATTTCATCAATGAAAAGAATGATCTCACCGTTGCTTTCTGCTACTTCTTTTATTACACCCTTTAATCTTTCTTCAAACTCTCCGCGATACTTAGCGCCAGCCATCAGCAAACCCATATCGAGCGCAAAAATGATCTTGCTTTTTAAGTTGTCAGGAACGTCACCATTAATTATTCTATGCGCAAGTCCTTCTACGATTGCAGTTTTACCAACGCCCGGTTCACCGACCAGTATAGGATTGTTTTTAGAACGGCGGGAAAGTATGTGCAGTGTTCTTCTGATTTCTTCATCTCGTCCAATAACCGGATCAAGTTTGCCGTTTCTTGCAAGATCATTCAGATTTTTAGAATAGCGCTGCAAAGCCTGATATTGCTGTTCCGATGTTTGTGAATTGGCCGTAGATCCTTTACGCAATTCTTTGATGGCGGCTGTCAATCCTTTTTCGGTAAGTCCCGCATCTTTCAGCAGTTTACCAGTTTCATCATTTACCTGTAGCAATGCAATCGTTAAGTGTTCGGGTGTAACAAACTCATCGCCAAAATCCTTCAACATAGCACCCGCACGAAGCACTACATTATTCACTTCTCTGCTGATACTTTGAGCAGGTTCGCCTGATGGCATTTTAGCAAGTCGGGAAATTTGTTCATCCAGTTTTTTCTCCACGAAACTTACATTGACGTTGTTTTTCTTCAGCAAATACTGAATGGTTCCGTTCTCGTCATTGAGCATTGCTTTCAGCAAATGCGCTGTTTCAATATTGGGGTTTTGCTGGTTGAATGCAAGTTGCTGTGCCTGTGACAACAGCTCTTGCGCTTTGATGGTGAAATTATTGAGATTCATGTTTTAATCTTTAGTTGTTAGTTGTAGTTAAATTCACAATCAGTTCCCACCAAATTCTTTTCCGTTCAGTAAAGCAAGCCATTATAGCATAGACTCTTGATGATAAATGTCATTAAGTCTATCAATTTCTAACTAAGCTGAAAATATTTCACGACAAAAAAAGATTAAATGCAGAAATGGCTGTCTCAATCTTCTATAGACAAAAGGGTCTTTGCATTATAAACTGCACCCACGTACATATCGTTATCGAAGTATGCCTTGTTTTGCCACATCGTGCCCTTTATGTCTTGTAAATCCCATGTGATTTGATAATTTGTAACACTTTTAATCCTGCGCAATGAAACATTTTCTTCCGATTGTCTTGCTGTTTTTTTCGCTGAAGGGAATTGCGCAAAAAAAGAACGACACGTTTTCGGTTTACTTCGATCTTGATGTTGCCGAACTAAGCAACAGTGCAAAAGGACGTATTGATTCGTTGACTTATCTCAATAAAATAAAGAAGGGGTTTCCCATGTCCATTATCGGTTATGCTGATTTTCTAAACACCGATGAATACAATCTTATGCTTTCGCGCAATCGGGCAAATAATGTGAAAACTTATCTCGTGTCATCGGGCATTGATGCGAGCTTCATAAAACTATTGGTTGGAAAAGGAGAAGTAAGGAGAAAGGATACTGCTGGAAAAAGTCGAGGCATTCCGCACGACAGACGCGTGGACATTGTGATGGAATATGAACGTCCGAAAACGAAACCGCGCGATACGGTCATTCACATGCGCCCAAGTGAAAAACTGGCTATTCCTCCCTCCACCGACGATCCTGGTTTTGATATCACTTCCATTCCAAAGGGAAAAACCTTTATTCTAAAAAATATTTACTTCCCCATGGGCAGGCACTTTCCTAAGCAATCGTCTTATGAAGACCTTGACATGCTCCTGTTAGCAATGCAGGAAAATCCGTACATGGCGATTCAAATTGAAGGGCATGTATGCTGTGTGAGAGATGTGCCCGATGCTATGGATCTCGACAGCCACAATCTCGACCTTTCGGTAAACAGAGCACGTTTTATTTATGAGTGGCTAAAAGCAAGAGGCATTTCAGAAAGACGATTACACTATATCGGTTACGGCCGCAGCAAACCAATAATACAGGACGAGCAAACCGAAGAAGAAGCCTCGGTAAACAGACGCGTGGAAGTGAGGATATTGGATAAGTAATTACTGGCAAATACCACATTAACAGACCTTGTATCCTTATGAATGCTTACTAACTTGCAGCCACAAACAAATGGAATGAAGGACTTAGAAGTTTTGGTTGGTGATAGTTTGGTTTTACTTCCTACAATTGCCTTTGGTACGGTGCAATGTTGTGTGACTTCTCCTCCTTACTGGGGATTACGCGATTATGATAGCGAAGCACAAATAGGGTCTGAAAAATCACCTGTCGAATATGTACAAAATCTTGTAAGCATATTTCGGGAAGTGAAACGTACCCTGAAGGATAATGGTACTTTATGGTTGAATATCGGTGATGGCTATGCACGAAATGGTGGTGTCGGAAAGCATGGGCCAAATGCAATTGTTGGTAACACGAAGAAATTGATTCAGAAACGGAATTGTAAAGTTCCGGATGTATGGGGATTGAAAGACAGAGACCTGTTCGGAATGCCCTGGCGAGTAGCTTTCGCACTACAAGAAGATGGTTGGATTCTACGTTCGCGCATCACCTGGGTCAAAAAAAACCCAATGCCTGAAAGTGTGAAAAATCGCCCCACTACAGCTACCGAAGAGATTTTTTTGTTTGCAAAATCTCCTAATTATTTTTATGATGCTGATGGAGTAAGAGAAGATAGTGGTGCCAACCTTCGAAACTATTGGATACTAAACCAGGAAGCAGGTAAGCATGGGCATCCTGCTGCTTTTCCACGTGAACTTGCACGTAGATGCATACTTCTTGGGTCTAAAGAAGGGGATTTGATTCTCGACCCATTTGGAGGTTCGGGAACAACCGGAATTGTTGCCAATAGTCTTCATCGCAAAGCAATATTGATAGAACTTAACCCAGCTTATGCGCAAGTCGTTAAAGAACGCGCGACTTCAATTAAACCCCAATTTCATTCTTTTGTAGGAGAAGAAGAAAGCGAAAATTATGGCAAGAAAACCCGGATCAAAACAGCTAATACTCAAGTTCTTTCTGGCAAACCTGGGAAAAGTGCTGGAAAGCAGGCAAATTCAGGAAGCTAGCGGTGGGGCTTCTGAATGGGCACGTAGAGTTCGTGAACTCCGTAATGAAGAAGGATACCAGATACTCACACACAAAGACAGAACCACTCTTAAGCCAAATCAGTACCTTCTTGAAACGGCTAAAAGATAACCTGCATTTACACGAAACATCTCCAAAGAAACAAGGGCCTGGGTTTTAGAACGAAACGGATATACTTGCCAAATGTGCGGTTTGGCAGCAGGAGATGAGGATCCCTTCTACACAACACGAACTGTCCGTCTTACCATGGGACACATTATAGACAAGTCGAAAGGGGGAGATGACACGCCACAAAACCTCCGAGCCATTTGCACTAATTGTAACGAAGGACTTCAAAATACCGCACTACCTAAACCAGACCGAATTCATTTACTGGCTCAAATTCGAAGAGCAACCCTCGCAGACCAAAAAGTGGTTCTTGATTGGCTTTTAAAGAAATTCAATAAAGGATCATAGCATAAAATAATAAGACGCTGTTGGCAGAGCTTAGCTTTAAAAACTAATCTTCGGGATCATATCTTCAACGCAAACAATTCTATGCTGCTGCTTTTTCCTTTCATTTCAAATTCTCCCAACGACTCTGCCTGCCAGTCTTTGAGGTCTATATTTTCTATAAAATCTTTTGAGGCAATGAATTTATGATTGAGTTCTGTGCAGGCGGTACGAATTCTGGCGGTTGTATTCATGGTGTCGCCACTCATAGCGAGGTCTTTTTTGATAATACCAATTTCCCCTACCGTAACATCACCAAGATGAATTCCTACTTTAAACTCAGGTATTACGCCGTATTTTCTTCTAAAATCTTCGCTACGTTTTTGAATGGCCCGCCGCGCAGCAATCACTGCGTTGATGCAGGTTTTGGTGTTAGCTTCCGAATACTTCCACGACACTACAACTTCATCACCCACATACTGGTAAATACGCCCTTCATTTTCAAGCAAAGCCATAGATATGCCTGCAATAAAATCGCGTATAAACAGGAAGTATTGCTGATGCCCAAGTTGCTCGGCTATAGGAGTTGAATCTTTAAGGTCGAGAAACATAATAATGCGCTTTTCGATTCGGGGTGTGATGTACCTTCCCAAAAGAATATCTACGAATACGCCGGGAGAATATTTTTCGTTGATTTCGATAAGTAATTGTGTGACGATAAAGATGACAAGCCAATTCGACATTTTATCGAATATCCACGCGCGGTGCAGCACTTCGCCCTGAAAATTTAATAGGCTTTGCGCAAAACTGACGTGTAGCGTGAATATCGAATAACAGATATGCACAATGAAATTCATGAAAAACGAGGCAACAATGAGGATGATGGTTTTGGCAATGAACGTTAGCAGCATCGAGTAATTCCGAAACATTTTGCGCAGACGAAAAATCAAAAGATTTCCCATAAAAATGCCCATAGCAAAATCAACTATAGCGCGAAAAATAACAGCTCCCGGCGTTAAAAAAACATATACCGAATCAGGTCGTTCATTATAGGGTCTGCTCATAAAACGCACCCATCCCACTACATCAATTAATGTCCACGCAACGGCTATAATAAGCACCCACTTGTAGCGATACCTCGTTATAATCGAAAACCTCTTGGTTATGTTTAGTGGCAAACTCATATCCTTTGCAGCAAATACTTGTAAATCTCATCTTGTGCATTGTGCTTATGCTCTCCACCTGCAACCTTTTCGTGAGACATCGTGGAAAGCAACCTTACTGCTTTATCATTGTCCATCCATTGTAGTTCGAAATAGTCTAGCAATTCGCGCTTGCAAATGGGATCATCAATGGTAGTGCAAACTTCAATTCTTCTCCGAAGGTTGCGCGTCATCCAATCGGAAGAGCCGGTGATGAGCGTCACATCATCAGCATCGCCGAAAATAAAAAGGCGCGTATGCTCCAGGTATCTATCCACTATCCTTCTTACTTCAATGTTTTCGCTGAGATTGTTGAGTCCGGGCACCAGACAACAAATGCTGCGCGCTATTAACTGAACACGCACACCCGCCTGACTGGCTTTATACAACAAAGCGATCATGTGCGGCTCTTCCAGATTGTTCACCTTTATCCTTATTCTTCCGCCTTTATTTCTTCTCGCCTTTGTCATTTCTGCTTCTATCAATCGTTCAAAACCACTTATCATGTTGAATTGAGAAACAAAAAGCCTTCTGAATAAAAGTTCGTTTTTGCCTGTTGGTTTTTTACGCTGTTTTAAAAACTGAAACAACGAAAAAAGCTCGCCGGTTATGCCTGCGTTTGAAGTGAGCAAAGTATGGTCTGTATAAAATCTGGCAGTGGATTCATTGAAATTACCGGTACTTAAAATGGAAAAACTTTTCCGAACGGCTCCATCACGTTTTATTACCAGTGCAATTTTAGAATGCACTTTTATTTCTGGAATGCTGAACACAATTCTAATTCCTGCCTCCGCCATTTTCTTGCTCCATTGAATGTTATTTGCCTCATCGAATCTTGCTTTGAGTTCTATGAAGACTGTAACTTTCTTTCCATTTTTTGCTGCACTGATAAGGGCATTTACAATCAGTGAATCGGAAGCCACACGGTAAAGCGTGATGTAGATTTCTTCAACACAAGGATCAATTGCCGACTGGTTGAAAAAAGCCAAAATAGGATTGTAAGAATCGTAAGGAAAATGAAGCAGTACATCGCGCCTTTCTATCAGATTGAAAATATCACTGCAATCGTAAAGTTCAGGAGACGACAATGGTTTTCTTTTGGAATATTCAAGCGCATCAATTTTTACGGGAAGCTCAGCCAGATCACGAAGATTATGATACCTGCGTCCCGAAAACATTTCTTCATAAGTAACCCCAAACGACGACGCTATGAACATCTGCACGTTGCGCGGCATGTCTTCTTCATAAAGAAAACGAGACGGCGGGCCGAAATCTCTTTTCTTTAATTGCTTCTCAATTTTTCGAAGCAGATCGCCGGAATATTCATCCTCTAAAATCAATTCTGCATCGCGGTTAAACTTTATGCTGTAAGAACCCGTAACCTCGAAACCAGGAAAAATGCAGTCTGTATTTTCCCGAATCAGATCGTCAATAAAAATGATGTACTCCTTTCCATCGAGCGGCGACAACTTAAAAAAACGTGGCTGTTTATCAGTAGGAATTTTCACTGCCGCATGATGCAATTGTATCTCACCTGCTTTGCGCATAGTGTTGATGAGATATAGTTGGCTGTTCTCCGGTAAAAAAACATTGCGCACATCGCCTTCTAAAAAAACAGGCTGCACAAAAGCAAGAATTCGGGAAAGGAAAAGTTCGCGCACTTCGGCACGATGCTCTTCACGCAAGGGCTGATCGTAATAAAGCACTATGCCTTGTTGCTCCAATTCAGGCAGTAGTTGACCAATAAGAATTTCTCCAAACTCCTTTTGCTGACGGTTAACTTCTGTCTGAATTTTATCGGCAATGTCTTCATTTTCCTCTGTAATAATTCTCTTTCTTGTTTTCGGATTAAGTTTTGAAACAGCGAGCAACGAAGGATAGCGCACCCGAAAAAACTCATCGAGATTGGAAGAGAAAATGGAGAGAAATTTGAATCGCTCCAATAAAGGAACCTCCGGACATGCTGCCTCCTGCAACACTCTGTAATTGAATCCCAGCCAGCTAAGATCCCGGTTGTAATACATAGTCTATAGCTTTAAAGCGGGGTGTTTGATGGCATACTGACAGTAGTAACCTGCGAAGGTTCTTTGAGCATTACGGCAAGCGTAAACGCCACCACCGACACGACAATGCCAATGGTAAAAATGGTATAAGCAAGCCGTATAAGTTTATATTTTCTTCCCAATACTACCCCAAGTTGGTGTATGTCTTTTATCAGCGAAGTGTACAGATAATCTTTATCCTGCATCATCATACTCATTGCCCATTCGTATTCCTCCGGCGCAGTTTTATAAAAGTTGCCAAAAAATAAGAGGTTCGTTCGCTTGTTCATTACATCCGCTTTCGTAAAACGTCCTTCGCTCACTTTTGGACGGGTGGCCATGATGGCGATAATAACTGTAGTAACAGAAAATGCGAGAAAAAGCATGGTTGGTATTGTGAGATAAACATCCGTTTCGAGCTTTCTAATTAGCACACCCAAAATCACCGAAATGATAATAGCATTTACTGAAATCAAAATGTTCGCTTTGCCATCGGCCATATCGCTGAGGCGCAAATGATTTTCAGAAGTAAGGCGCAACATTGTTTGGATGCCGCGCGTCACCAGGCCTTGCTTTGCCTTCACCAGCGCAGGGTCTTCAACCATCTTTTCCCGCTCCGCATGTGCCATTATGTTCTTTGACTTTAAATACTTTTTTCTTGCTCGCTCTATATTTTTCTGCTTTCCATCCTGCAACAAAACCTGACAATAAGAAGTGAAGTATTGATGCTGCTCCAGCAACTCTACCGTGCTTTTTTCCCAATCGTGAGTGAAAGTGGTGTAGCCGCGCAGGTTGTACTCTTTTCTTATTTGCTTGTTGGTTTTTTTGAAATCTTCTGTTCCGAAATGGTAAGTATCTGCGTCGCAAAGTATCTCCTGCAACATCCCTTTTGGCTCGTGCGGTATTCGAGTGCTGTATATGCAGCCGGCTATGGTTTCAATCAGGGCTTCATCAGCACTATGCTGCTGCATGAAATCCCTCATTACCTCCACACTTTTTTGTTCGTGTTCTGTAATCTCTCCAAACAAATGTCCTACATCATGGAACCAGGCTGCAGCATACACCGCTATCATATCATTGTCGTTAAGCTGATAATGCGCTGCAATTTCCTGAGTACGTTCCACCACCCCTTTTGTATGTTCCAGATTGTGGTAGCACAGGTTAGGATGAGGGTATTCCTCAAAAGTTTTTGTAACGTGCTGTGCGATCTTTTTATAAATATTGTCGTTCATGCCCTGCTTTTTAGAAGTACATACCAAATCGGGTTCCGATGGTGAAATTGAACAGTGTTTCCTCGTCCGACCGTGCGACTGTTGCTGCAATGCTTACAAGATCAAATGGTAAATAGAAAACGCCACCGCCAAATGCGTTATGCCATTTGTTTGATTTTTCTCCTGGAATCCAAACACGTCCAATATCATCGAAAGCGACAACACCAAAGGAGCCGGGAAGGATGGCAGAGCGAACAGTGAATAATTTATGACGCACCTCTGCACTTGCATACGCGAGTGATTTGCCGGAAAAACGGTTTTTTCTAAAACCTCTTAAAAAGTTATTTGCGCCAAGATTCAGTGCCTGGAAATATTCAAAGTTGTCGCTGAAAATATGACCACCGCCAAGCTTAATGATGGCGAGCGTTTTTGAATAATCTGCAAGGCTTGCATAAACAGTCATGTCTGTTTGAAAACGCCAGAGCGGAGCGCTGTTGTTGCTGATGCCGGAGAAGTAGCGAAGCTGTGTATTCCAATCTACTCCTCGTGTTGGGTAAAACTCATTGTTCTGATTGTTGATGTCAATATCAAGCCTTCCGCCAACGTAAGATTTTGCACCATAAATGCTGGCGGAGTCAAGACCCACCATCGCCGGGTTCTCCAATATTTTGTTGCGGTTATCTTTTTCACGCATCCAGTAATGGTAAAATGATGGACCAATAGCCACGCCGACTTTATTGGAAAACAATCTCTTTCTAAGTTGAATATCGTTTGCGAAATACTTATACCGCACACGATAATGGCGCATGCTAAAATCAGGATCTCGTTTTGTTTCATTACCCAAGCCAAAGAAATTTGTAAGAACAGGGTTGTAAAAATCGCTGTTGATTATAAGATCGTAATGACGAAACAAGTGATTGAATTCTCCTCTGTACCGAATATTGTAAGCTTCATTGAAAGCAGAAACAAGCGTGGTGAGTTTATTGTCCGATTCATAAGGCTCTGTTCTAAAACCATGCGTGCGCAACCAGAAACCTACACCGAGTAGTAAGCCGTCTTCTATATTAAATCCCAGGTTCACCCGTGGAAATCGTTTCACATCGTAGTTGTATTCGTTTACCGTATAACTATTCACAGAAGGCTCTGTAGATCTTCTGTCTTTTGTTCTGTCACCGGGCAGCAAATAATTGGTTTCGTTTTCAAGATCATACACGAGTGTTTTCATTTTTCCACTGATGTTAAATGTATCCAGCCCCTTTCCTCCAATCAGCCGAACTCTCATTCCCTTCTTACCCTCAATCTTAAACCGATCATTTCCGTTGAAGCCATATAGTCTTATTTCTTTGGTGCGTTTCGGGTCGAACAGCCGGTTGTACACTAGCAGACTTGTATCGCTTTCAGGTTCTTTAGCATACACTTTTACCAACGTGCCCGAATCAGTTCCTATGACATTGAAAAGCTCATGCTTATTACTACCCACTATGTTCACCTCGCGCGAAAGAAAACGGTAATAACCCATTACGGCATCATCAAGTTTTGCATTACGCATCTTTAGTTTGGAAGCAACAGTATCGCCTGAAATCGGATAAATTTCTTTGGGAAGATTTTTAACTGAAGCGTCAATTATAGAATCGTTCATTTCACTTTTAAATTCTTCCAGCACATTTCGCCACTCTCTTTCATCCAAACTATTCAGAAAAAAACGGTCAAAGTTTCTTGCAGAAAATCCAAGCTGATTGATCCGTTCCATTTTCGGACGAAATCCTCGTAGCATCGGCAAGCGCTTTCTTGTTGCCCACTCCATAATTTGCCCGTCGGAATAGAAAAATGCCTGATCCCGATCTTTAGCAATTGGTTTGTACAATTTGCCAATTCCCGTATCAGTTACTGCCCACTTCCACTGATCCATGTGACGATCGAAATCTGCAATTAGAATGTCAAGAATTCTTGCTTTCAAAACAGCATGTTGATCTACAAGATGGTCTTGTTCTTCAATCAGATTATTAATTACTTTGGTGGTACTTCTGGTTTTTACTCCGCTGGGCACCGGATTTTTTCTTTCCAGAAAACAAATCCTGTTTGCAAAAAGTCTTCTGTACGATCCAAAGGCGGGATCATCTGGTACAAAAAACACTTCGGGAGATGCCTGTCTTACATTCACCGCTTTTGCCAGCGTAGGAACAATTAATGGTGCATAAGGGTGCGATGCAGAAATCATGTCCTGAACTATTTCCTGAACCGGACCATTGCGCAAGTTTTCGGGCAATACTTTTTCGGCATCCTTATCGAGTGTTCGGAGCGCCCACTCCTCACCATTTTTATCTTCGAGCGTCAACGATTTTGTTTGTTTTCCACCACCTCTGTTTACAATTTTAAACCCCCCTTTCTCGGTTTGAATATTGAACTCTTTAAACATTACCGGTGTTGACCATTCCTTTCTGTAATTGTCGCCCAGCAACGACCTGCGCAGTATTCCAGATTTTCTATACTGTAAACTTGCGGGAGCAAAGACACTATCCCTATAGCTAAAAAGCGCTGTAGTAGCTGGTAGCGTATCTTTTTCAACGGGTGACGTAGTGAAATTCAAAATGTTTTTCTTCCAGGCTAAGCCAAATGAATCGGGTGCAGTGGTATAAAAAGAAAGATGAACATTCTTGCTTTTTGCAACTTCAAGCACAGCAAATCCCAGGGTGCCTGAAACAAACTGAGCGGAGCGGCCTTCTTCCACGCGAGTTTGCTTACAGCCCGACCCACTTACAATTGTGTGGAAATTGCTATCGGCAAAATATTGAAGGTTATGCTCATGACCATGCGCCAAAATAGTGTAATGATGGTGCTGCTTTATTACCTCAAGAACCCTGTTCGACATGTCCTGATAAACAGGATGTTTGAGATCTTGTGGTGTTCCAAAAACGCCGCGCGCTATGGGGTACAACGAACCGATAACCGGCAAGGGAATGTATAGGTTTGGGCGCAAATCGGTAAAGGGAAATATATGCTGTTTGAGTCCAAAATATCCACCGTGAATTCCATTACTTTTAAAGGGATGATGAAAGGCGAAAACCACCAGTTTCTTTTCATTTTCAGAAAGTATGTCTTCCAGTTCTATGAGTACTTCTTCCTTAGTTTTCTGCGGACAATCTGATTCTATTCCGGGTTTCTCATAAGGATGCAACCACCACTGACTATCCATCATCACCAGTACCACTTCGTCACTTACGTTTACTGCTACCGGTCCTGGACAACCGCCTTCAGGATAAAATTTGATGTTCGTTTTCGAGATCTGATCTATATATCGTTGTTGTCTAAGAATAGCACCGTACCCTCCTTCCGATCCGTTCATCCAGTCATGGTTTCCCGGAATAAAATATGCCCTTGCCGGAGTTCCGTTTACAAGATTTACCTGCGTATCGAGCACCGCTTTGTAGCGCCAGTAATTTTCAAATTGCTCATCTGGCAATCCTTCACTGTAAAGATTATCTCCAAGATATACCACGGTGGTTTTCTTATCCAGCGGCACAAATTGACGCACGCCTTTCATTACGGGTTGCTCGCCATCTACCAATGCACCGGCATCACCAATTAATACTATTCGGGAAACGATGCTGTCAGCGCTGGACTGAGCATACAAAACGGTATTTGTCGCGATAAAAAAAACTAATGCTATGAGGCTCTTCATTTGCTCTTATAAACGGTTTGATTGTACTTGAAAATCATAATATTCGCTACTCCCTGGTCTGCTGCTTCATTGGAAATAATCATATCGCCCTCTGGAGTAAAAGTTAGTCCCTCCGGTTGTTTGAAAGTTCCTCTGGCAAGTTTGTACACCTTTTTGGCTGTACCATTCTGGTCGGCTACAACGAGCAGCAAATTCACGGAGGAAATAATGTACAGGTCGCCGGTGAGCGGATGTATGGCTGCTGCCGAAGGTTTAAATTTTATTTTCTCTTCGCCGGCCAGTGCGGCTATACGGGTTACATCTATTATAAACCTGCTGTTGTCGTATTGATTGGAAGATGGATTGAAAGTGAAACTGCTCAGATGATGCTTTTTATCCGCATCGCAATCCTTACAAATCATCACTATTTTCTGCTGCGTTTTATCGTAGTAAAGAATCTCAAACTCATTGCCACTTCCTATTGTGGTGAGCGGATATTCCTGAAATGCAAGCGTGTCTTTCGATAAAAACCTGAACGCAGAAATATTTCCTTTACTCGACAATACATAGAAACTACTATCCAACAGCACCAAGTCTTCATAGTCCGACTTATTTCCAAATGGCCACTTTTCTATTTGCTTTGGGCGGTTGAGAAATATTTTATAAAGCACACCATCCTCATCTACTATGGCAAACACACAGGTATCGGGAGGGTAATAAGCCACGCCGGATATTTCGTCAAGCTCTATTGGAAGTTTAATAACCATCGGATTATTTAAGTCGTAACCCTCAGGGTTTTCATTCGTTTTCCGCTCCAATAATCCACACCCCGCCAATGCAATACTTAGCGCGATGCCATATAACCCATAGCCTATTTGTCGCACCAAAATTTTCATCGAATCCTTCTTCATGAGTGTCAATAATTTCCACCTTTTACTCATCCTACCATACAAATCTGTTGCCGTGAGTAATTTGGAATGATGATGCGTGATTTTAACAGAATATAGCGCTCTAAAGAATGTACGATGTGCTAACTGTGGAATTTTAGCAACACGTAGGCATGAAAACCGCACTGTAGTAAAAAAATTTTTTGCGGCTATAAGAGTGCGTAAAAGGAAATACTTCGTCCACCAACCTGCCGATTTTAGAGAAACTGCAAGGGGACTTTGAAGGAATTCAAGGAGAATTAAAACTCACCCAATCTTGCCAAAATACTGCTCAGCCTTTAACCCCATCTTCTACCCTCATATACTCTATAGGCCAAGGCAACATTCATTGGCAAAACCTTAAGATTGTACATCATCAATTATTTGTTTCTTTCTATCCATGAGATTTTTGGTTATAGCGGGTTTACTATTAGCAAGTTTTACTCACAGCAAAGCCCAAAGCGGCTTCAATTTATCAGAAAAAGGATGCGCAACGGTTACTACCCCTCAGGAAATGGAGGCAATAACCGATTATGTGAACAACCCTCAGGTGCGGGCAAAAACCACCTCGGGGGTGGATTCCATCCCGCTTTCCATCCACATCGTTTCGAGAGATAATGGCACAGGAAGATATCGTCTCGACTATTTGCTTTCGGTACTTTGCTCGCTCAACACACGGTATGCTCCCGTAGGTTTTTATTTTTATCTAAAGGGACCGGTTAAATTCATCAAAAACACCAGCTACTATATACACGATTATAGCAACGGTGCGCAAATGATGTATCAAAACAATGTACCCAACTCTACCAATATTTATTTTGTAAGTGATCCGAACGGTGCGTGCGGTTATTATGCTCATGGGCCAGAGGCTATTGCTATTGGCATCAATTGCGCGCTTCCAAACAACACTACTGTAACCCATGAAATAGGACATTATTTCGGTCTGCCACATACTTTCTCTGGTTGGGAAAATGGAAATACCCCCTCCAATCCTGAAAAAGTGACAAGGGGGTTGGGTGCAAATTGCAGTTCTGCGGGCGATAACTTTTGCGATACCGAGGCAGATTATCTTGGCGCACGTTGGCAATGCCCTTACACAGGAACCAAGACTGATGCCAATGGTCAGTTGTATAAGCCATATCCTACCCTTTACATGTCCTATTCCGATGATGCATGCATGACTCGCTTTAGCAATCAGCAGATTGGTTATATGCAAAACAGACTTGTAACCAATCGCTCTTATTTACTTAATGCAAATAGCCCCACCGGAAACGCAAATATTGACACTAATATCAACGTTATATACCCAACCAACTTGCTCTACTCCAATAGGAAAACTGTTAGTTGGAATAAAGTAGCAGGCGCACAATATTATTATGTAAAAGCAGGCTTACAACTTGGAAGCGCCATAAGACAAGACACAATTACAGCAGATACAAGCCTTACTTTGTATTTCCCGATGGTAGATAATGGAACTTATAGTGTTACGGTTATTCCTATCTCGGATATTAATCTTTGCATGAAAGCACAAAAACGAGTGGTATTCACTTACACTTCCGCTACCACATCTGTTCCTACTGTGGGATCAGAAAATAGCGCTCTTACCATATATCCTAATCCCGCTAATAATAATGTTACTTTAAAACTGAATGCTAAAGCAGGCTCTTACAACGTTCAGATTTCGAATGTTAGCGGACAAAAAGTTTATCACCAACTGATGATCGTACAGTCGGCAAGTTCTCAATTATCTGTACCTACCGGAAATTTGCCAAACGGCCTTTATATGATCCGAGTGAGCGGAGACAATGCCACCTGGACTGAAAAGTTGATGGTGCAGCATTAACTCTAACAGATGTAATAAAATTGGGGAGGCTGTATATTTACAGCCTTTTCCCATTTAAAAACTAAGGTGTTTTGCCCACAAAAAAACAGTATTCCTTTATTACAAGATGGCAGATAAAAGCTCCTGTAGAAATTGTATGGGAAACTATGTTTGAATCAGAGCGGTGGTCTGAATGGTGGAAAAGCGTGATTTCAGTAACGGAAACAGTACCAGGCGATGAAATGGGAATTGGTAGTATTCGGAGTTACACGCTCATCAGCCCAATGAGATATAGATTGACATTTCAGATTCTGCTTACTGAGCGGGAAACTTTCAGACTTCTTAAAGGAAAAGTAACAGGGCAACTGGATGGTGTGGGCAGTTGGCATTTCTCAGAATCAGATGAGGTAACAACTGTAGAATGTCACTGGCAAGTTGCTACCACCGTAAAATGGATGAATAGGTTTGCATTTCTATTAGCTCCATTATTTGTGTACAATCATAATATTGTGATGAAGCAGGGCGCAAAAGGTCTTGCAAAAAAATTAAATGCACAGCTTATTTCCTGCTGATGCAAAAAAATGCCCCGCATTTGCGAGGCATCTGGTAAAATAATTCTTGTCTATCTCATCAAACTCACATCTCCTTTGTACGTTTCAATATAGCCATCGGGGTATGCAACTTTTATCAGGTATTGGTAAACGCCCA
>CALMWT010000086.1 GCA_937870855.1 uncultured Taibaiella sp. | reverse complement strand
AGCAGGAGGCAGTACTACAATTTGTGTTAATGGTTCTTATACTTTGGGAGCATTAGAAGCCACCGCAACGAATGGTACTATCGCATGGACAGAAAATGGTGCAGGCTCTATAACTGCAGGTGCGAATACTCTTACACCAACTTACACACCGGCAGCAGGCGATGCAGGAACTGCGGTAACGCTTACTATGACCGTTACAAGTAACAATACTTGTGCTCCCCAAACCACAAACGCAACTTACACGGTTAATGTTGATCCACTTCCTACAGCAACAGCAGGAGGTAGTGTTACGATTTGTGTAAATAGCTTTTATACTTTAGGAGCGTTAGAAGCCACAGCAACTAATGGCACTATCGCATGGACAGAAAATGGTGTAGGCTCTATAACTGCAGGTGCGAATACTCTTACACCAACTTACACACCGGCAGCAGGCGATGCAGGAACTGCGGTAACGCTTACTATGACCGTTACAAGTAACAACACTTGTACGCCCCAGTTTGCAACTGCTACCTACACAATCAATATTGATCCGCTTCCTATTGCTAATGCCGGTTCTAATCAGTCTGTGTGTGTAACAAGTTCTACTCCTATCACTGGGGCTTCCTTTGCAAACGGAACTGTAGCCTGGACACATAATGGAGGGGGCGTATTGTCGGCCGCTAACACTATACTTCCAAGTTATGCACCCGTAGCTGCGGATGCTGGAAACATAATTACACTCACACTTACAGTCACAAGTAACAATACTTGCGGTGTTGCTAATGCAGTTTCAAACAAAACTATATCCGTAGGAATTATCATCGGTAATCCTATTTTTCCTTTACCACTAGGTGCAAATAGCATTCGGTGTCAGGGTGCAAATTCTGTTACCTATACTGCTACGGCCACTAACACTCTTCCTTCCGACTTCACCTACGCCCTTGATCCGGTTACGGCTGCTTTTGCAGGAAATTCTATCAATACCACAACAGGACAAGTAACCTACGCTACAGGATGGTCTGGAATTTCCACCATTACCGCTACTGCCAATGGTTGCGGCGGACCTAAAAGTGCAATACATACAGTAACAACTACGCCAAGTGTAAGCAATTTTAATTTTATTGCAGGTACTGCAGTAACGCGATGCAAAGGCGATGTAACCACGAGCATATTACCCTTTACAGCAACAGCCAGCAATACTTCAGGCATCACTTATTCGCTCGACGCTGTGACAGATGCGTTTCCGGGAAACAGTATTGATACAGTAACGGGGCAAGTAACTTTTGCTGCAGGTTGGTTTGGAAATTCAATTATTACGGCTACAGCCGCAGGTTGTAATGCACCTTCGTCTATTACCCACGCAATCGTAACGGTAGATGCGCCAGTATTTGGTGTTAATATCACTCAAACATGTGAAGGAGCAGGGACACCAATTTCAATATCAGCAAGCAATAACAATACAGGTTCCAATCCCATTTTGTATTCCATCAATGCAACAGCATCAACCGCAGGTGCTTTTATTAATCCCAATACCGGAGTGCTCACCATTCCATCGAACGTTACTTTCTCCGGTATTCTAACGGTAACAGCACAAGCTGCAGGATGTCCATCGCTTACTGCTACCCATCCGATAACAGTTAATCCAAAGCCGACGCTCTCGTTTACAAACAAGACTTTATTTGAACAATGCAGTGGTAGTGTTTTTTCGTTCAGTGTCAACTCTGTTCCAGCCGGTGATATAAAATGGCAAAGTTCAGCGGTAAATGTTTCAGGATTTGTACCAACTAACGTAACCTTCCAAAGCACCGGAACGCAACCTTTTCAAACTGCAATAAACCAACTCACCAATACAACCAATAATGCTGTTGGAACTGTAACCTATGTTATCACTCCACGGTCCACAAATAACTGCACAGGTATTGACTCAACGATAACATTCATTGTAAATCCTAAACCTTCTGTTACAACTAGTGCTACTCCTCCTGATATTTGTAGTGATGTAAATACCAATATTACATTGCAAGCTTCTACAGCCGGCATAAATAGCTTTAACTGGTCAACTGCAAGCCCTACCAATGTTACCAATCCGGGACTTATTAATCAGAATAGCAGTTTTATCTCAGTGAACTTGCACAATACCACGGATAATAATGCTTCAGGACTACAGGGTTCAGTAATTTTCAATGTTGTAGCTACCTCCGATGAAGGCTGTGCCAGCCCTGCTTTGGCAATCACCCAGATCGTTCATCCAAAGCCTAATGTTACTTCTAATTCCGTTGCTTCTCCTATTTGCAGCGATGGACAAACAAACATTTCTCTTACCGCATCCACAGCAGGCACTAACTCGTTTAGCTGGACAACAAGCAATGCAAGCAGTGTGGTTAATCCAGGACTTGTAGGCCAGAACAGCAACCCAATAACAGAGCTATTGGAAAATACAACCGACAACAATAGCGTAGGACTTTCTGGCTCATTGGTCTTCAATGTTATCCCTACATCAGATAAAAACTGTACTGGACCGACATTTCCTATTACCCAGTCTGTGAGACCAAAACCGCGTGTGGTGGGGATATCCAACCTGGCTATTTGTAGCGGAACCCAAACTAATATCCAATTTCAATCTTCAACCGATGCATTAGCTACTACTTCTTACGCATGGGCTACTTCAAATCTATTGAACCTTAATGCCCCCACTAACCCTACAGGCAGCACGAATCCAATTCAGGAACTGTTAGTAAACAATACGGATAATAGCGTAGGTTCAATTAAATATCTTGTAACACCAACAGCCAATTATGGCGGAGGGCTAAACTGTCAAGCAGATGCACCTGATACTATTATTCAATTGGTTAATCCTATTCCTACAGTAACAACAGTTACGCCTCCAAGTATTTGTAGTGATGATTCAACAAAAGACTTACTTCTAAAATCTTCTACCGATAATTTATTGGGAGGTACAACCTTTAGTTGGACAAGCGCTGGAGGAACGGGTAATATAACTGGCAATACAAATAGCGGAGCAACTGACCCAACCTTCTTACCAGTAAGCCAAATAAGAAACAGACTTCACAATCCAAGCAATTCAAACTTTGGAACAATCATTTATACAATTACTGCAAGTTCAGGAAATGGAAATTGCGTTAGCGCACCCAAAACAATTGTTCAGCGTGTTAACCCTATTCCAAAGCTTGCCGTGACGGAGAAAACGATTTGTAGCAGAAGCCGCATAGATTTTTTTCCGGTAGCTACAACACCAGGAACCTCAAGTTTTAGCTGGGAGATTGAGAATTTGAACGCAAAAGGTTTTGCCAATTTGCAACTCAGCAATGCTAATGGAAATGTAACTGGAGAGTTAACGAACAGAATAATCTCTGATCCGGTAAAAAATCTTCAGGAAACCTTACTTTATATCTATCGGATTACGTCCTCTGATGGCTGTGTAAATGATGATGAGGATACAGTTTCAGGAAACAGGGTAAGAATTGTGATAAATCCTACTCCGGATACATTTGCTATCCAAAACCCCAAAGCTGCAAATCAGATTTGTGTAGGCTCATCATTTCAAAGATTCACAATCACGAAAGTAGGAGATACTAACGTGAAGATTCTTGATCCACTTGAGCGTATGATCTGGTCAACAACCTCAGGTGCCGGCAATGTTTTTCAACCAAGCGACTCCAGTGCTGGTTATGCACTTATCAAAAACCCATCAACTGCTACGATCAATGTAACGTCCGTTTTTACAACTTCCCGCAGCTTGTGTAGCATAAGTGTACAAAAAACCTATCAGGTGGATGCTAGAGAAGGCGCAGATGTAAATCCTACAGTGATAATGAAAGGGTATAAAAACAATGATACGCTACTTATCTGCCTTGCAAACGATGTTGATGATGCTTTTGGATATAAATGGGGAAGAACCAGAAAATCGAATCTACAGGAACAACCTTTACAGGGAAGTGGCAATCAGGAATTCTTGCTTAGAAAGGTAAATGACCGTTCGATTGTAGATACCGCTGCATTCTTTTATTGGGTAGAGATAAAGTTTAAGAACGAACAGTGTGAGAGAAGAGCCTACCTGCAAGGCAATGAGCCACATGCGAAAAAATCCATCATTGCCACAAATACCAACGAGTCAACTCAGATGAACTTATACCCCAACCCAGCCTACGATAATCTCACAATTGAATTGATCAATAAAAGTGAAGGAGCGTATGTTGCTGACATTTTTGATGTGACAGGGAAGCTTATTGGATCGGTATCAATGTCAGGAGAAAAAACTGTGATTCCGGTTGCACATTTGCAAAGTGGTTATTACATAATTTCCTGCAAAAAGGATGGTCTGAAAATCGCAACCCAAAAGTTCATTAAACACTAATCGTTTTCAAACATTGAAGCAATGAAAAAATCACTTTTATATATAACGCTCTTTGCCGCATACAGCAGCAACGCGCAAGATACCACGCAATCAATTGCTCCTACAGATGCTGCGGGCACAGGCATACAGTTTAAGGCACTAAAAAATAACGATCAGGTTTTGCCGAGATGGGCGCTTGATGTTACTTACAAGTATGGCGCATTGGAGAATGATATCGAAATGATCAACCTCAACCAATCTTACACTGAAAGCCTGAACAACAGTTTTTCAAAGCCTGTTTTCTCAAAAGGCAGTTCTCATGGTGCGAGTCTTCAACTTGGCTACTTCTTTGGAAAAAATCGTAGGTGGGGATTAGGAACCGGTGTTTCTCTGTTTATGCAAAAGGGAAACGTAACTGTCAACGAGTTTAAAACTCATTACCGCTCCACCGATGAAAACAATACGGTGTTTCGCCAAATTCTTTCAAATAAGATCCCAATAACGGAGGAGGTTCGCAGCACTAATATCAATATTCCTTTGGTCATCAAATACAAGCATCAGTTTAAAGATTCAAAACTTGGGCTTACAGTTGACGTAGGCGGTTTTGTGGGAATTAGCAGCCAGAATAAGTTTAAAGCAAATGGTCAATTTGATTATGAAGCAGCTTACAAATATGACGGCGGAATAGGTGGTTACGACAACAAGCCGGGATTCGACAGTACCAGTCATCTTATAACCAGGGAATTTTATAACCAACACCCCGCAGAAGGACAAACAACTGATCAATTCTTTCAAAGAAAATTTGATGAGGGATATAATGTAGCACTTAATCGTAACGTACAAAAAGAAGGAACTACTTCCTATACTAAAATGTCTTACGGTTTCATCTTCCAACCATCCATTTCTTACTATCTCGGTTACAATACGACATTCCTCTTGGGCGGGTACTATATGTATCAGATGTTAGAAAACGAAGGAAACGAAAACTACAGATTGACAGATAAAGTAGGAGCATACAATTCTATCACAGAAGGTACGAAACGAAATGTGGCTACATCGTGGGGTCTGAACGTTGGTTTCCGATTCTTCTTTGGTGAAAAGCGGGATGTAGATGGCGATGGTGTGGCCGACAAAAATGATAATTGTCCACTTGAATTTGGCGACCTGGCATTTATGGGTTGTCCGGATTTTGATAAAGATGGTATTCTTGACCGCGATGATGAGTGTCGTTTCGAATACGGGTCTGAAACTGCAAATGGTTGTCCTGACCGAGATGGAGATGGTATAGCTGACAGCAAAGATGCCTGCCCTGATGAACCAGGAATTCGTGTAGATGATGCTGCACTGAATGGCTGTAGCCCATTAAAAATTGCGCGCGAAATGGCCAAAAGAGCTGGCGTAACGGTGAATGAGAAAACAACTACGAATGAAACTGTAGAAACGTATTATGACGTTCTCCAGAGCAATCTCATACACTTCGATTTTGGCAAATCCGAAATTCACCCTTCAAGCCTTACAGTTCTTGACGATGCAGCAACACTGTTAGCTAAGAATAGAAAAATTATGATCATTGAGTGGTCATACTGATTCGGTAGGATCTTATGCAAGGAACATGAAACTTTCCTTCGACCGCGCAAAAGCCGTAAGCGAATACCTGCAAAACAAAGGGGTAAGCAAAGACAGAATAATTGCAGCCGGCTACGGAAACGAAAAACCATTAACAAGCAATAGCAGTCCTGAAAACAGAGCGCAAAACAGACGTACAGAAATGCAACTGGTAATTCCAATACAGAAAAAATAGTTGCAACTTCATTGAGAAAGGCTGTTTCTTACGAGAGCAGCCTTTTTACTTTTCTAAAAGAAAACAATTTCTATTTTTATACCAGTTAGTTTCAATTCTATGGACAAAAGAATCTTAATGGTCATTGCTTGTTTCTGGATAATTGCTTCAAGCATTTTTACTTATCAGAAAGTTTTTAGTGCCCACGCTATACAAAAACCGGTCTATACTACTTCTATCAAAAACAATATAACAATGGTAGGCGAAGTAAACCGTTTTAAAGACGTGACGGAAGGTGCTACACGTTGGAAATGGAATTTTGGTGATGACCAATACAGCTTTGAAAAGGAACCAGAACATACATACACCGAGCCTGGAACATATACAGTAACCCTCACTGCTTATGGAAGTTTCGGACATATTCGTGACGACAAAAAGATTATAAATGTTCAGCCATCTTCCGTAGTTACTCCTCAGCCGGTAAGCGTTGCAATCTTAGGTCCAGAAACTGTAACACAAGGAACACAGGCAAATTTTACAACCAGCACGGTAGCCAGCACTTATGAATGGACAATAACTGGCGAACCAAAATACAGTAACCAACCTTTACGGGTTAAAGATGCGAACCTGGTTTTCACTACGCCAGGCAGCAAACAAATTACACTTCGACTTACCGACCCTGAAGCAACAATTTCAAAAACGGTACAGGTAGTAGCTGCCGCTGAAAAAAAGACTGTCGCACAACCCCAACAGCCCCGTGTTAATAAACCTGCTTCCCCCAAAAAACCTGTTGATGACGATTGGAATGTGAAGGCAAAGGATCTATAATTTTCAGAAAAGAATTTCACTCCACCTCAAACCACAACGGAGCCTGATCATCCCA
>CALMWT010000085.1 GCA_937870855.1 uncultured Taibaiella sp. | reverse complement strand
ACCCGCACATACCGTACTTGCTGAAACCGTAGCGGTTCCTGCAGTTGGCGGATCAATACAAGGACCTACACTATAATACATTTCTACGCGGCTGATCTCTGCGGCAGTGCCCGTATCCACTCCCCAGTAAGAAGGTGCGGGTCCTAAATCAATATCGCCCTGATAACCCAATCGTGCAAGTGTAACCGGAAAACCCCCAATGCTTGAGTAATGTACCGCAGTGGCAGAATATGAATTGCTTTGACCTGCAGTACCAAGAATGCCTATTGTGTCTCCTGCATTTATGGGAATATTTACATTCTGAATTATGCCGTTTGTTGCACCGCTTATATAGGTAAGGGTGGTAAAATTAGTGGAGGGCGAACCAAATGCTATAGGAAAAGGGTGGTGACATTTCATCAAATGGATGTACTGTGCGCCGACACCTGCTTCCGGGGGTACACGCAGTCCGGTAATGGTGAAGCTCACCGGAGCCACGAACCAATAACCCCTGGCAGAGCCTGTATACACACTGCCGTGAGCCGGGATAGGCATCATCGTTTGCGCCCCACTCGTAGCGCATAAAAACAAACAAACAAGAAAAGGGTAAAATTTGCGCATAATGGATGGTTTTAGTTGAGTAGAAATAAGATGGTTTTATTCTGGTTTATTATAGACGTTAAATACAATCACTTGGTTAGAAAAATGAGGCATAGAATTACTCACAAAATAATAAAGTCGGGAAAATTTCATAGCCTTATTTTTTATAAATCTTTTTATTGTCACTTCTGTGGAGTAGGCTATGGAAGAAGTTATTTAGCGTATCGATTTCGAGGGTTCGGTGAACGTTTATACTAACTCCACCCGCAATAGTTGTACGTTTTCGCTCAACCTGAAGACTGCCATGTCCTGCTCCGTATCGCTAATTGACGCTATAAGCAAGCAAGTGTATCATGCAGCTATCAAAAATATGAAGCAGGCGAAACCTCGCTCGTTATTCCTACTGGTGCACTTCCTGCAACCACGTATTTCTACAATTTGCAAAACGAAAAAGGACAAGTATTAGGCTAACTATTAAAACACTAATTCCCCGTTGCCGTTTCTTTCCTCACCGCTTTCCCCCTTCTACAAAGCTTTTTAACGTGTATGGACTATCGTTTCACACATGAGATAAGCGCTTTTGGGTTACACCAATTTAAAAAGACGTGGGTGAACTGCGTTTTCCCACGCAACATTCGTGCTTGTAGCATACAGAAACAAAGCATAATGTGTGTGGAGCAACTTTTCCCACACGCCATAGAACAAGGGAGATAACATAAAGAAGCATACATGCGTGTGAAGCATCTTTTCACACACGACATAGCCTGTATGTGCTACCAACAACAAAAAATGGCATTGGTGAACCCGATTTTAACACACGCCATTCCGGCTTCAAGCATTCATAAAGCTCCGATATAAAGTGTGAAAAAACATTTCACACACGGAAAACTAAGTTTGATTTTATACAATCGCCGCATTTTAATACCGATTCTGTGTTTTCCTATGTACATTATTGCGTAGCGTAGGGTAGCAGCAATAAAGAGAATAGCAGTTAGAGTATTGTGCCTGCAAGCATGGGTTGGGGCTATGCTATAAGCCATGTGGCAGCAGGTATTTTATTGAAAGAACCAATAAAAAACCACAAGTGTGTTGACACAGCCAGTTTTTTGTATTATTTTTAATGCACTATCCGGGCAATAAGAGCGAATTGCACAGGTGAAAGCGACCGGATGCGAAACTTTTAATCTTTTATCTATGCAACCGGTTGCGCTTCATCTTCGCCACCTTCCGGTATCGGAACTGCTGATGCGCGGTGGAAAGATTCTTTCTTCGCTGCGCAGGCATCCTGATGTATTTACGGATCTTCCCGTATCGCTCGATTATCTGGAACAGATACTTACAGACCTAAGCCTTGCCGAGCAACAAATGAGCGCCCGCAATTACAGTGTAAGATCGAAGCGCGACAATCTGGTGGCAGAACTAAAGCTAAAGCTAAACGTACTTGCCAGCCGTGTAGCCATTATTGCAAACGACGATGTCGGCATCTACCTGATGGCAGGCATGGACCTGAAGCGACCTTCTGTAAGGAGTGCTGCTGTGCCGCCTGTCAGCATCAAATGGCTAAAAACAGGCATGATGGAAGGTACCGTAAACCTAATGGTAAAGAAGGAGCGGATACACCATGCCTTGCAGGTGCAGCTATCGTATGATATAACGGAGCCTGACAACTGGCAAGACTGTGCTTTTACCTCCACCAGCCGTATAATGCTAAGGAACCTTACCTCTTTTAGCGAGGTATGGGTGCGGGTGCGGGGTCTTTGTACCGCCCAAAGAATGACGGACTGGACACCGCCTATGATGGTGAAGGTGATGTGAGGAGTAGTCTCCCTGCAACCTGTAAGGTTCTGCCATCCCCATCTGGCGCAAGCATGCAGCTTGGCTCCGAGCGTGGCGTGCTT
>CALMWT010000084.1 GCA_937870855.1 uncultured Taibaiella sp. | reverse complement strand
TTCATTTACTGCATTGAGAAGAATCAATGGGTAAATTTCGTTGTTGCTAAACGTTTTCTTCAATTGGCTCGAAAGACATTTTACTGTAGGTTTGCACACAATTTTGAAACCGTTTTGGTTTTTCTGTAAAACAACTTCTGATGAAGATTTTAGTTTGTATCAGTCAGGTACCTGACACTACTACCAAGATCGCTTTCAGCGACAACAACACAAAATTCAACACTTCCGGCATTACCATGATCATCAATCCATACGACGAATGGTATGCACTGGTGCGGGCGCTTGAACTTAAAGAAAGTGGTGCAGCAACCGCAGTTCATCTGGTAACAGTGGGCAAGGCAGATGCAGAGCCGGTTATTAGAAAAGCACTTGCGTTGGGTGGCGATGAAGCAATTCGTATTGATGCTGAAAGTAGCGACCCTTATGTTGTAGCAGCAGAGATAGCGGGCTATGCGAAAAATGAAAATTATGATCTGGTACTTTGCGGTAAGGAATCTATTGATTACAACAACGGGGTGATGGGCGCAATGCTTGCGGAACTCCTCGATATGGATTATATAGGTTTTGCCACGAAGCTTGATATTGCAAACGGCACTGCAACCATCAGCCGCGAAATTGAGGGTGGAGAAGAAGTGAATGCTGCAAGTTTGCCCTTAGTAGTGTCTTGCCAGAAAGGAATGGCCGAAGCACGGATACCCAACATGCGCGGCATTATGGCGGCGCGTACCAAACCACTAAAAGTAGTACCTGCAACCAATGTTGCTGCTCTCAGTGAAATTGTTTCCTATGATCTACCACCTGCGAAAACGGGTGTAAAAATGTTTGACGCAGAGAACATGGATGCGTTAGTGCAAGCGTTGCATAACGAAGCAAAAGTGATCTAAAGCCCTCGCCAACCCTCCCCGTAGGGAATGGAGGAGCCATTGATAAATTGATTTTAAAACGCCTTTACCTCCTTCGGGGAAGGACGGGAGGGGACAAATAAAAAACAAATGTCTGTACTCGTTTTAGCAGAACATACACAAGGAAACTTCAAGAAAAAGACTTTTGAAGCAGTTCAATACGCATCTGCCATTGCCCAGCAAATAGGTACTGACACTACAGCTGTAGTGTTGGGGAGCGTTGACAATAATATATTGGCGCAGCTTGGCGGCTATGGTGCTCAAAAAGTATTGCACATAGCAGATGCCCGACTTGATAACCTCAACGCCCGCGCTTATGCAAAAGCATTAGCCGCTGCCGCAGAAAAGGAAAATGCAAAGGTGATTGTAGCTTCTCATGATGTAACAGGAAAAGCTGTAGCGCCACGTCTATCTGCACGTTTGAAAGCGGGCATGATAGCAGGAGCAATTTCTCATCCCGATTTGTCGAAAGGATTTATTGTAAGAAAGGCGGTTTTTGCAGGAAAGGCGTTTGCGGATGTAAATGTTACCAGCGATATGAAAGTTGTAACGCTAATGCCAAATACTTTTCCCGTTCAAAAATCGGAAGGCACAGCGACTGTAGAAGCGCTTGATGTTGCTTTTGAAGAAAAGGATTTTGGTGTACAGGTAAAAGAAGTAAATAAAGTGACCGGAGCAGTTCCCTTGGCTGAAGCTGAATTGGTTGTTTCTGGTGGACGTGGACTAAAAGGTCCGGAAAACTGGCATGTACTTGAATCTCTTGCAGATGTTTTTGGTGCAGCATTGGCTTGTAGCCGTCCGGTAGCAGATAGTCACTGGCGGCCACATCACGAACATGTGGGACAAACCGGTGGAACTATTCGTCCAAATCTGTATGTAGCTGTAGGTATTTCCGGAGCTATTCAACATCTTGCCGGTGTAAACGGATCGAAGACAATTGTAGTAATCAATAAAGATCCTGAAGCGCCATTTTTCAAAGCAGCGGATTATGGAGTGGTAGGAGATGCACTTGAAATCTTACCGAAATTCACGGCAGCAGTTAAAAAATATAAAGAGTCGCAGCACTAAGAAAAGATTGTATTGTCCTGAAATAGGTTGACAGTTTTAAGAAGTCCCGATTGCCTCTGG
>CALMWT010000083.1 GCA_937870855.1 uncultured Taibaiella sp. | reverse complement strand
AGTGGTTGGAAGGGTTGGATTAGTCGGAAGTGGTTGGAATGGTTGGAATGGTTGGAAGTGGTTGGAAGGGTTGGAAGGGTTGGATGAGTTGGAAGTGGTTGGAACGTTGTTGGAAATAGTGTGATGTTGTTGGATTTTATGGTGATCACCCAAATGTTTTCAAGAAAACCTAAACAAACGTTCCAGCTTCAAACTTCAAACTGTTTCTTCCGCCTCAACCTTTCAATCTCAAACAATCTCCAACTTTTCCAACGACTTCCAACCCTTCCAACGACTTCCAACGACTTCCAACGACTTCCAACTTTTCCAACCCTTCAACTTTTCCAACAATTATCATCTAACTCCCCAACTTCGTTATTGTAACATCCATGCCAGGCTTTACCTGCATAATTCCTGTGATGATGACGGTGTCGCCGGGAACCAAACCCGATGTTACCTGAACTTTATCCTCCGTTCTCACACTTAATTCGACCACTACAAACACCGCTTTACCTTCCCGTACTACTGCCACTTTCTTTTCTCTGGAAGTAGGAATAATAGCTTGTGATGGAATGAGAATGGCATTGTTGTCGCTCTCGTTTGGAATTTGCACATGCGCAAAACTTCCGGCAGTGAGTTTTCCATTTGGATTAGGAACGATGGCTCTTACTGTTACCGAACGGGTATTGATGTTTGCTCCAGGCTCTACTGCACTAATTTTACCACTCAACGGTTCCGAAGAGCCATCAAGCGTAAAAAAAATATTCTTGCCTGCACTTACTGCTTTTTTGTACTGATCCGGAATAGTAAAGTCCATTTTTAAAGGATGCAATTGTTGCAATGTTGCCACCACAGTTGTAGGCGATACAATAGCACCTACGCTTACGCCCCTTATTCCCACGCGTCCGTCAAACGGTGCAACAATTTTTAGTTTTCGCAACTGCGCTTCCTGAAATGAAATATCGGCGTTGATAGAGGCAATTTGTGTTTGGGTAGTTTCATATTCCTGTCTGCTTATTCCTCCAATACGCACTAATTCTTCCTGTCTTTCCAGCAGATTTTGCTGCAAAGATTTTTGTGCCCGCAGTTTCTGAATTTGCGCACGAATGTCTGCATCGTTTAGTTGCACAAGCGTTTGCCCTTTTTTTACCAAAGCGCCTTCTTTAAATAAAATGGAAGTGATTCGCCCCGCTACTTCCGGCAGTATTTCTACTTCTTCATTCGGGCGAAGTGTTCCACTTGCGCTTATATCATTTTGGAAACTTTGCGGTTGCACCACATAACCTTCTGCACGCAACCCTCTTGGTTTGCTGTTGGCTTTACTGGCATCTTCTTTGTTTCCACAACTTGAAATAATTAACAGTGAAGAAAGAGAGACGAAGGCGGAAAAAAATATGTTTCGATTAGTAAACATCTTCGTGGTGAAATGAGTTAATTTAGAAAGAGGGCAAATATACCTGATAACCATTGTACTCGTTGTTAAAACAACCATCGCCAATACTACATGCGCTATAGAAAGAAATTAATTGTCATAATGATTTTGTTGGTAGTACACACTATCATTCAATATGCTTTGCCTGCGCATTCAAAAGTGGTAAGCCTTTATAATACTTATGTTTTTCATCCTTTTCAATCCATCAGAAATATTGTTTTCAGTATTGTTCCGTTTAGTGTAGGCGATGTATTGTATATCGTTGCCGGGCTTGCCTTAGTTTATGTGGTAGCAAAGTGGATTTACTATCTGGCAAAATTCAAAACGCACAAACATAAACTCGGCAATTCCTTATTGCTAACCACCATTGTTTTTAGCGTTACCTATATCTTTTTCATTCTTGGCTATGGCGGTAATTATTACAAACCTTCTCTTACCACGCATTGGAAGTTAGATAAGTCACAATGGAACAGAGATAGCACGCTGGAAGAATTTGACCGTTATCTTATTGGCAAACTCAATACTTACGCCACAGGTTATCGCGATGCCCCATTTAAAGAAATAGACAAGAATGCCCGAGCTTATTTCAAAGAATACACCGACAGTCGCACGAAGAATTATGGCGTAAAGGTTAAAGCTTCAGCTTTTGGGTATTTGATGCAACATTTCGGAATTCAAGGCTACTACAACCCCTGGACTGGCGAGGCGCAGGTAAATAAATATCTTCCCGCTTTTATGCTTCCATTTGTTGTATGTCATGAAATGGCACATCAGTCGGGCATTGCAGCAGAGGATGATGCCAACCTGCTTTCTTATGCCGTAAGTACACTCACGCCAGATTCTGTTTTTCGTTATTCAGCCTACTTCAATTTATGGCTTTATACTCATGCACGTTTGCGCCGGGCAGATTCTGCAAAAGCAAGTGAATTGCGCACGACCCTCAATCCTGTTACGCTCGCGCATCTCGATACATTAAGAGCCATCAGAAGAAAATACAACAGTGATATCAGCAGTTACAGCGGTGCTTTGTATGATGGCTATTTAAAACTGCATCATCAGAAGGATGGTATTGAAAGCTATAATAAAGTTGCCATCACTGCATGGGCGTTAGAGCAAAGAAGGAATAGAAAAGTGGTTGAGATACCGTAATAGCCACCTAGAAAAATTATTTTTTTATTTTTTATTCTTTTCTTACCATTGGATTAAACGCGATCTAATGGCTATTCAACACAAGTTTTTGCAAAAAGATTGGGAGAATGGATTTGAAACTCACAACGCAATTTTGGACGTTACTCCTTACAAGCCCGAAGTCTTGATACTTGGTACATTTAATCCTCCAACAGACAATCGCCCCGATTTCTTTTACGGTAGAAATTTCTTTTGGACTGCTCTGAAAAATCTATTTGTACACCATAATAGTACGATTACGCAAAAACGTATGCATACGAATCCACTGAATCCAGAATTGACATGGATTTTTGAAACCTGTGTTAGACTTAGGCTATCCTTCGCTGATATGATTTCTGAAGTTCTTCAACACCAGAATCCAGTTTATCAATTGTTGGGCAACAGGATTCGATTTCAAAATCTAACTGTTAGTCTAATTGAGGATAGAGGCTTCCAACATTTGGATGCGTATCATCAAGTCAACTGGAATATCGAAAGAATCATACACTATTTGTGTGCTAATCCTCAAATCAATCAAATTTACTTTACCAGAATGCCCGTTGGAATATGGCAGAGTCATTGGGAAGAAATTGTTTTCCACACCTGTATGAACGGACGGCTGATGGTTAACCTTTATACACCTTCCGGGAGAGCCCTCCATGCTCCAGTAATGAATAATTTACTTAATCGTTGGGTATGGGGCGCACCCGGCTTTGGCCATTTTGATCGTCATTGGTTACGTGAGTGCGGCGTTAACCCTAATAATTTTTAGTGACGCAAGAAATAATGTTGTGAATAACAAGCATAAAGAAACAAGAGTAAGAATATCAATACCAACTGCTAAGAAGGTTGTTTTGCTCGAAACAATGGTGTTTCTCGTAACATCTTCAACGGAAAAGATTCTGGAAATTCTGGAGTATAAAATTCAAACACAGTCTAAGCATCAAGAACACTTTCTTGCAATTCAACATTATGTAAAAACAGCAGCAATTGGAATCACGGAAATAAATCTTGAATCATGGTGCAGAGCAAATGATCAGCGTTTGTCGTGGAAACACTCTCTTGCTGAAATGCTTGAAAAAGGATATTGTGAAATTTATTACAGACCCCTTGGCATTTATGTTCACCAAATTGAAATTGAAAGTTTTCATTGTGAAGTGAAAAAACCATTTTCACTCCATTTTGAAATTTTCAATAGTGATTCTACAGAACATTCATTGAAGGATTCCACAGGAGCTAATGGACGAAGATTTTATTATAAAAACGATCTCATTCTGCAAGTGCAAGATAGGTTTTGGACATAAGTCTTGCCCAGACCTACTCTCTATACTCTCCCCACACCCTTCTCAGCACATCCGATATTTCTCCCAGCGTACAAAGGTTTTCCACTGCTTCTATAACTGAAGGCATAAGGTTTTCCGTAGTCGTGGCTTTGTGTTTGATTGCTTCGAGGCAAGCCTGCACTTTTTCGTTATCTCTTTTTTCACGAAGCACCTTTAGCTTTTCAGATTGCATGAGACGAATGGAATCATCAATTCTAAATACAGGAGTTTGTTCACTTTCTTTTGAGGTGTATTTGTTGACACCTACAATTATTTTCTCACCATTTTCAATCGCCTTGTTATACGCATACGCTGAACGTGCAATTTCATCCTGCATAAAATGCTGTTCGATAGCTTTTACTGCGCCGCCCATCACATCAATTTTCTCAATTAGTTTCCATGCAGCCGCTTCTACATCATTTGTCAATGCCTCTACATAGTAAGAACCTGCAAGTGGATCCACCGTGTTTGTAGTGCCGCTTTCATGAGCAATAATCTGCTGGGTGCGTAGTGCAATAGTTGCAGCTTCTTCGGTTGGCAGTGAAAGAGCTTCATCATAGCCGTTTGTATGCAGCGATTGCGTGCCGCCAAGCACTGCGCTCAATGCCTGGATAGTAACGCGTGTAATATTGTTTCGCGGTTGTTGTGCTGTCAATGTACTTCCGCCGGTTTGTGTATGAAAGCGCAGCATTTGTGCTTTAGGATCTGTAGCGCCGAGCGACTTGGTAATGTTTGCCCACATTCTTCTTGCCGCGCGAAATTTTGCTACTTCTTCAAACAGATCATTGTGCGCATTGAAAAAAAATGAAAGTCGCGGTGCGAATACATTTATATCCAGACCTTTTTCGATTGTAGCTTGTAAATAGGCTTTTCCATTCGCTAATGTAAATGCCAATTCTTGCACGGCTGTAGAACCTGCTTCGCGGATATGATAACCTGAAATAGAAATCGTATTCCATTTCGGAACTTCTTTGCTGCAATACTCGAAAATGTCGGTGATCAATCTCATCGAAGGCGCAGGCGGATAAATATATGTGCCGCGTGCCGCGTATTCTTTCAGAATATCATTTTGAATAGTGCCTGAAATTTTCCTGATGTCTGCACCTTGTTTTTTTGCGAGCGCTATATAAAATGAAAGAAGAATAAAAGCAGTTGCATTGATGGTCATGGAGGTAGAAACATCTTGCAGGTTGATGCCTTTGAAAAGCAATTCCATATCCTCTAATGAATCTATGGCAACACCTACTTTTCCTACTTCGCCTTCCGCCATTGCGTGATCGGAATCGTAACCAATTTGCGTGGGCAGATCGAACGCTACAGATAAACCCATCACCCCCTGACTTAGCAAATAATGATAGCGCTTGTTGCTTTCTTCGGCAGTGCTAAAACCAGCATATTGCCGCATTGTCCATAAGCGATCCCGATACATAGCAGCATGAACACCGCGCGTAAAAGGAAATTCTCCCGGTTGTTCATTCATCTCTATAGCCTGATCGTAAACCTGCTTTATTTCAATACCGGAATCGGTCAATATTTTTTTGTCCATTTAGTTGATGGTTGATGGTTGTAGTTGATAGAACTCCCCTCCTTCGGAGGGGTTGGGGGAGGCTTACCCGTTTGCACCGTATTGCAACACACTCTTCGCTTCTTCATTAATTACTTGCAACGCAGCATCGGTAGGCAATTCGCCTTCCAGCGTAAGGACATAATCTACAATTCGTTTGTGCAATTCTTTTGCAGGGTCTTCAGGATTTATCTGCTGCACGATGCTGTTGATCATATTCAGTTCTTGTTCTTTCACTTGTCGCACCGAATTCCACACTGTTCTGCTCACATAAATCTGTTGGGAAAGATTATGCTCAAACTCTGCACGAATATTATAAACTAAAACTGCTTGCAAATCTGAAACGGTCATTCCCGATTGATATACCCGTGGCACCAACTGGCGTGGATTAATTCGCTCTACAAACAGCACCAATCTTTCGTAAGCCTGTAACCGTAAACGCACTGTACTTTCCTGATTTTCCCGCAGCATTTCAAACTGCTTCAATTTCATTTCGGAGAGTAAAAATCTTCTCACTATTAATGAAGTAGCTATTAGCACCACAACTGCCGGCACTGTATATTTTAAGAGTTCCAAGAAAGATTCAAATCCATTCATGCCCGCAAAATAATGTGTTTTAATTGATTGCCTTGAATAATAGCCTTGCGCAATTTCATTTTGACTAATCAGGCAAATTCACTTTTGCTGCCAATCTATATGGCATAGTTTTTTAAACTTTTAAGCAAATACCTCAAAAAGAAATTCTATGCAAAACAACGAAGCAAAAATTGAGATTCTGAACGATCTTATCAAGATCAACAACGACCGGATTGCAGGTTATGAAAGAGCAATTAGTGAAGCAAAAGATTTGGATGTAGATCTGAAAGCAACATTTGAAGGAATGATCCGCGAAAGTGAGCAGTATAAAAATGAACTCGTGCAGCAATATACGCTTGCTGGTGGCAGAGACATTGAAGAAGACACTACTAACGCGGGAAAAATTTATCGTGCATGGATGGATGTGAAAGCAACTTTTACAGGAAGTGATAGAAAGGCAATTCTTTCCTCTTGCGAATTTGGTGAAGATGCATGGCGCAGAGCTTACGAAACTGCATTAAATAGCGAAGGTGAACTTGATGTGGAAACCCGCAATTTGATTAACGAACAATATAATTCTGAAAAAAAATCTCACGATCTGATCAAAAAATATCGCGACGCACATGACGCGCTCGATTAGAGATTCACTTAAACATTCACTATGAAAAAACTTCTTTTATCGTTTATTCTGGCGACAGCAACCACGAGTATCCCTGTATTTTCTTACGCGCAAACTTCACAAAAAACAACTATTGCGGAGGCAGATGGCAAGTTCATTTCCGAGTTAATTGCTGTAAACACTTATGAGATGATGCTGACGCGCATGGCTTCCCAAAAAGCCTTGTCTGTGGAGCTGCGAAAGGTTGCAGAAATGATGAGCAATGACCATCAACGCATGGATAGCGAACTAACAAAATATGCCAATCGTTTCAACCTTGCCATTAATCCTGACAAGAGAGAAAAGTATGTTTCTAAAATTGAAAAATGGGACGGCGATGCTGCGGGCGAAGAATGGGATAAAGACATCACCGAAGAACTCGTAGATATTCATCGGGAATCGCTGAATACAATGAAAGGTGCAGAACGAACAGTGAAAGATCAGGAACTTAAAGGTTTGATGGCAATGTACGTTCCACGAATGCAACAACATCTCGATCATTTAATTCCATTGAAAGCAAACGTGAAAAGCGGGGATGTTGCGTTGGCTGCCAATCCTTCTGTGCAGCAAACTAATGTGGCAAAAGACATTCCGGACGGCAATGAAAAAGATGCTAAGTTTCTTTCCGATCTCCGTTTGATGAATTCTTATGAGTTGCAATTAATGGAAATGATTCTTAAAAAAGGAAACCATCGCGCTTTGAAAAATGCAGCACAGCACATGCTTGAAGATCATCATAAATTAGAGCAACGTGTAAACCAATATGCAAAAACAAAAGCATATGGCAACGATCCTGATGAGGCATCGAAAACAACCGAGAAGGCAAACAAATGGAGGCAAAAGAAGGGTGGAAAAGAATGGGATGCAGACATTATTGAGGAACTGATAGACGTGCATAAAGATGGTATTGATATGCTGGAAGATGCAGTGACCGACGTAAGAGATGACGAACTAAAAGCACTAATGACAGAGGCTTTGCCTTCCTTAAAAAAGCATCTTGACATGTTGGAGCCTTTGAAAGAAACCGTGAAGAAACCGTGGAAAGAAAAGTAAACCAATAAGCATTTAACCAAAACTTCTAAACATGAAATACATTCCAACACTCACGTTAGCAACATTACTTGCAGCAACAATTATCACAGGTTGTGGAGAGGGGACTGAAAGTAAAATGGAAAGCTCTGCCGACAGCCTTACTACAAAAGTGGAAACTGGCGTTGACAATATGATGAATAACAACCCGGACGAGGATTTTCTCTCTGACGCAGTAGATGCAACTGCTCTGGAATTGAAAGCCCTTACTCTTGGAAAAGATAAAGGTGGAACGGAAGTTAAAACCCATGCTACCCACATGATTGCTGACCACAAACAATTGGGTAGTGATGTAGCAGCCTATATCCAAAAGAAGAACATTGTTTTGCAGGATGTTGATACAAATGAAAACCACAGCGATCTGGCAAATACTGCTGCCGGTAAAGATTTTGACAAAGCATTTGCAGATAAAATGGTAAGCGATCACGAAAAAGTTATTGACTTGTTTGAAGATGCGCAGGATGATGTAAAAGATCCGGAATTGAAAGAGATGATTTCAAAGGCACTTCCGAAACTCAAATCTCATTTGGAAATGAGTAAGCAAATGCAAACCAAATTGAAAGGAAATAATTAGAACTTCATTTAAGATTGGGGGTCTGGTAAATAGAGCAAGGGTTCGTCACTATCGTGTGATGAACCTTTTGCTTTTTTATATAGAGTTGAGAATTGAGGGATGAAGGGATGATGAAATTCAATCCTCAATCCTCAACTCACCTGTACATTATTTTCCACACTTTCTTGCTGTTATGTATGCCAGTTGTCCAGCATATTGTACCCATGTTTCTTTTGGCATTTTATTGAGTCCGTATTTTCAGAGCATTAGCTACTCATCAATATTTCACAATGTTCATCAAAAAACTGGCAGTATATTTTCTTTAGTTCAGGTATAAAACTGAAAATTTATGTGGGCGCAAGAATATAATAAACCGAACGACAAAGTCACTTTTATGAACACACTAACCAGTTGTGTAAACAAGGTGGTAAAGGATGGATACACAGATAGTTTTAAGGTTACAAGACAGGGCTTGTATGCTACATCCAACGATAAAACTTACAAACCGGAAGAGATTCATGTGATCAACTTCTACCGTTTTGAAGGAGAGTCTGACCCCGGCGATATGGTGATCATGTATGTGATTGAAACCAATGACGGAGTGAAAGGAACGTTGGTGGATGCCTTTGGTACCTATTCAGACGTAAGCGTTTCGGCGTTTATGAAGGAGGTGGAAGATATTCATAAAAAGGCGGTGCGCAACGATCGTCCTGAAGCATAAGAATTGTAATCGTAAAAGTGTAAGAGCAGTGGAGCAATCGCTGCTCTTATTTTATGTCTGGTCTTATCCAAAGATGTTTTTTTCGTCCAAAAGAAACATCGTACACGAGAAGGAGGCAAAAGAAAATAAGCACGCAGTAAAACACTGTTTCCCAAACTGTTTCTTCGGTATCAAAAACACGTCGCAATACCAAAATGTAAAGTAGAATTCCGACGCTGCCTATTTGCCTCCACCAGCCTGCAAACCTCGACACGGATACTTTGAAATATTTTGTCTCATTCTCTGAAATTTCAAAATCGAAACTGTTGCTACTGAGCCAGCCGAGGGATGCAGTTATTGTGTGCTTTCCTGGTGAAAGATCAAACTCCTTTATCTCGTGCCGTTTTATTTCATCTATCTCTTCGCCATCCAATTTCAGTTTGTATTTTTTTGCACGGTTGGTCCATTCGTTCGGACGCGCTATTACAATCTTACCCATAGCCTGAAGTTTGCTCTAAAGTAGAAAGCGCTGGTCAGATGCGCAATGCTAACTGTTAGTTTCAACGTACTTCTTGAAATTATTCAAAATCGCTTTCCATCCTGCTTGCTGCATTTCAATAGAATTCATTTCTTCCGTTTCAAAAGTTTCAGTTACCGTTGTGGTAGTTCCTTCATTAGTAAAAGTTACGTTTACTTTTCTACCATCTCCGATAGTAAAGTCAATCTTTGTATGTTCTTCAACAAGATCATAAGTACCTACAAAATCAAAACTAAAACTACTGTCTTTAGCTGCCATTGTCGTGCTGAATTGTCCACCTGTACGCAGGTCGTTTTTTGCATTAGGTGCATGCCAATCGTCGGATGCGAAGTACCACTTAGTTATGTCTTCGGGATTTGTCCATTTTTCCCAAACGACATCTATAGATGCGTTAATATTTACAGAAACGGTGACAGTCGTCTTATTTGCAGTGCTCATAATTTTGTTTTGTGGCTTGAAAATACAAACCTACAAACTGACATTTAGAATCAACATTGTGATCTGCGGCGAATAAAGGGCAAATACCCACAATCTTTGCAAAAAAAATCCGGTGTGTTTGCACCGGATTTTTCATACTTGAAATATGTACTTACAGTTTGTTTCCTTGTGGAATCTGAAAACCGTTTTGGGATAGAATTGCTTTGCGACCTTCATTCTCAGGAACCGCTTCTACTTTTACGCTTGTGATTCCCTTTTTGTGAAAATTAAGTTTTTTAGCAGCTATACTGGCAAGGTCTATTAATCTGTTGTTGTCTTTAGCCATGCGGTCGTTTACACGAACATAAATTACTTCTCCATTGCTAATGTTGGTAACCTTTACATAAGTGCCAAGTTTCAAAGTGTTGCTTGCTGCCGTGAACTTATCATTGTCAAACACCTCACCGGTGGCAGTTTTTCTACCTTCAAATTTGTCGTGGTAAAAACTTGCAATACCTTTCTTAATGCTTGTAAGAATATTGGAGGTACCTTTTCTTTGAGCATTTACACAATTAGCACTAAGAATAAAAAGTGCAGTAATTAACAACAGCCTCATACGCATTTAAATTTTAGGCAAAGTAAGGGATTACCTCCGAGATATGCAAGCACATAGTAGCTTTGAGCTTAATGTCTCTTGTTAATCTTCTGTGAATCAGATTTCCCGTAGCGAGGTTTAAAATCCCCGGAACGTCTCTCTCCGTAAGACTTTGCACGATCTCTTCCCTGATCATTTGAGCGCTGTTCTGCTTCTTCTATCCTAATTTTTCTACCCTTAAATTTCTTTTGAGATAACGTTTCTTTAATGAATTCAGCTGCATCGCCACGCACATTAAAGAAGCTGCTCAGTTCTCTAACCGTTACGCGAAATATCATTCCTGGCTCAAGATCGGTTGCCTCCGCCACGAATTTTACAAGCTTGTCGTTGCTTTCAATTCCATCTTTCGAACCCACATTCATAAACAACCGTACACTTCTGCCTTCACTTCTGTTTCCGCCTTGCTGGTCGTATCCGGCATTCAAATCTTCGGCATTCTGATAATTATCAATCGTCTCTTTCAATTGAATCCAGATAAGCCTTTTGATCAGCTCATCTTTTTCCATGTGTTCAAAACGGTCGTGTATAGATTGAAGGTAAACTTCTGCAAAGTTCTTTTGTGGGTTTGCAGTTTCAATTTGCTCCAGATAGTAGAACAAACGCTTGCGCACTACTTCCGCACCATCTGGAATATCACTACGGTTAAATCGTTGTTTTACCAAGCGCTCTATCTGGCGGATTGTAGAAATTTCTTTTGGAGAAACTATACTCATACATATACCGGATTTCCCTGCACGTGCAGTTCGTCCGCTTCGGTGTGTATATACTTCCGGGTCGTCGGGTAATTCATAATTGATAACGTGGGTAATGTCGTTAACATCAATTCCTCTTGCTGCTACATCGGTTGCTACAATAGCCTGTAAGCTTCGGTTTTTAAAACGTTCCATTACCTTGCTTCGCATTTTCTGATCCATGTCACCATGTAAAGGACTTACGTGGTAGCCTTGCTTCATCAATTTTTCAGCAATCTCCTGGCAGTCTTGTTTGGTTCGGGTAAAGATTATTCCGTAAATACCTGGTGTAAAATCAAGCAAACGTTGCAGGGTTTCAAAGCGCTGATGTCTTTGAGTAACGAAATATTGATGGTCAATATTTTCGTTGGTAGTATTTGCTGCTGCAACAGAAAATTCTTTCCATTCCTTCATGAAGCGCTTCGCTATGCCACGCACATCATTATTCATAGTAGCAGAAAAAAGCCAGGTATGTTCACGGGCTACTGTATTTTTCAGAATGAAATCAATATCATCACGAAAGCCCATGTTCAGCATTTCGTCGGCTTCATCCAGTACTACATACTGAACGCCTTCCAGCGATAAAGCTTTACGCTCCAGCAAGTCTATCAATCGTCCGGGTGTGGCTACTACCACTTGCGGATTGGTTCTTAGTTCGGATTTGTCCACTGATGGGTACACCACCGTACACGGCTGTTGTTTTTAGCCCACGCAAATGTTTACTGTATTTTTTAAATTCTTCTTGTATCTGCATACACAGTTCGCGTGTAGGCGAGAGTACAAGGGCTTGCACTTGTTTTTGTGCAACGTCCATGTGGTGCAGCAGCGGCAGTCCAAAGGCAGCGGTTTTACCAGTGCCCGTCTGAGCCAGACCAATTATATCGGTAGGTTGAGATAAGAGATGTGGTATTACTTTTTGTTGGATGGGAGTCGGTGTCTCAAAACCTAAATCGGCTACGGCACGAGTTAATTCCTCTCTTAGCGAAAGGCTCGAAAATGAAATCATCTAATTAAGAACTTGTTTTTTTATGAAGGCGCAAAGGTAGGTGAATTAAACCAATAAGATTGATTTACTCCAGTATGAGATTCCCAAATTCTAATGGAGCATTTTACCCTTCAATGAAACTATTTGCTTCCCAGTTTTCCTGCAAGGTAAGCAGTGGGCAAATAGGCAAGAATGAGATCTAGCAAAGTGAACCACAAGGGAGAAGGCAACATTACAACGCTCATTATTCCACCAATAAGAAAGAAGCAACCAATAACCATTGCCATAGCCAACTTACGAGAAATCGCAACACGTGCTGCAATATATGCTCCTGTGAATGTACCCAATGCATGTGCAAGAAATGGAAAAATGAAATGTTTTGCTTCGAATAGATGCATTGAGGCCTTTAATCCGGCGTTGGTGCTAACATCGGCTCCTGCGGGGGGTGGAATTACTGAACCACTCATCATTATGATTCCCATATTCACAATGCTTCCAAGAACTACTCCTGCTACTACAGCAAGAATATTACGAACTAGTGTAGGCATAAATATCGTTTTGAAGACGTAAATATAATAAGGGTGCTACCAACTTTTATATCTCAATGAAATCCTCTGAAAATGTAAGGGGTTGTGCCAAGTGGCACAACCCCCTGATAATTTATAATCCTGATGAGATTACTTCTTGTTTACTCTTATTGTTTCTGTGTGTTTAGCATCTGAATATTTTATCAGATAAATGCCGCTGGCAAAATCTGAAAGATCAATCTCTGTTTGTGCATTTACATTAGCATATTGACGGATAATCTTTCCGGTCAGATCGGTGAGGAATAGCGTTGCATCAGTTCCCATTTCTCCACGTACCGCTACTGTTACTTTATTGGCGGTAGGATTAGGGAAGACATCTATCGCAAAGTGCGTCGGGTTACTTGCCGTTGCAGTTACAATCTCTGAGTAGGTGAAATTCCCATTTGCTTCTGTCATTTTCAAACGGTAAAAATTTCTTCCATCTACGGGTTTTTCATCCCAGTAAGTATAGGTGGAGGCAATACCATTTGCTTTTACCATTCCTATTTTTGAGAATACCTTTCCGTCTTCGCTACGTTCAACAATGAACTGATCTCTCTTCATTTCTTCCGCAGTTTTCCAGTCAATACGATTTCTTGCACCTGTATTTTCAGCCGTAATGTCCACAAGCTTAATTGCAAGTGGTGTACCAGTTACCTGCACTGTGAAGGCATTTTCAATACTTGTAAAACCATACACACGCACATAGTAAATACCTGCAGCAAGATTGGACAATGTAATTGTCTCCGTTCCGATAGCTGGCACGTCCACGCAACTGAGTTCCGTCATACTACCACATGTACCACTCAACACTTCAAGCACTACATCGCCCACGGTATTGGTAGCAGTAATTGTAACACTGCCGGGGGTGTTTCCTACAGAGAAATGATACCATACATCGTTTGCGTAAGTGGTAGTTGCTGCACAAGTTCCTGCCGGCATAGATTGCGTAGCGCCTGCGGTAGTTCCCGGCGTGCTTTGTCCACCGCCTATGTTGATAGCATTGGCACAGGTGTCATTTATGGGAATGGTGGCAAATACTTCACGTGGCGACCATACGGAAGTATCATTGGAACCGCATACTGCTCTTACAAAGTAGCTGTACTCGGTAGAGTGAGTAAGGCTGGTGAGCGGGTGAGGTTTGGACGATACGTACATTAAAGTACCTGTTCCTGGTGTAAAGTTGGCCGGACCATATTCTATTTGCCATAGTGTGGCCGATCCGTTTTCTGTCCAGTTCAATGCCGCTGTTGTCATAGTCGTCACCGCAGAAGGATTAGTAGGGGCGGGACATGATGGCGCTTGTACTATTGAGATGTCGTCTATTGAAATATCGCCTGTAAAACTAGTGCCTCTGTAGGCTGTGAACTTCACTTGAGTGACACCTGTATAGCCTGTCAGATATACAGATCGTTTGATCCAAGGATCAGTTTCGCTGGTTTGTTGTTGACCAATGATACTATCTACATCATTCCATGTTGTTCCGTTATGTGCGCTTATCACAAGTTTATTTGTAGTAGCGCCATACATGTGGTAGTAAAATTCCAGCATTGGAGTAGTAAGCGTAGAAATATTCACCTGTGGCGTAAAGAGCTCTGCAAATTGATTTGTTGAACCTGATGAAGTTTCCAGAAAGAAATACTTCATACCACTGTTAGCAAAACTTGGTCCTGTACTTGACGAAGAGGTTGTGCCTGTACCTGTAACATGCCAGGCCAGCACTCCTGTTTGATTAGTAGGGTTTGAAGTCCAACAGTTAGTCATTACGGAGTTAGTGTTTGCTGTTTGAGATTCCACACTGTCATACCACGGTGCTGCATAAGCTGCGCAAGGAGTTGTGAAATTTACAGAAGTCCATAAACTGTTGCTGCCCGAGCATAGCGCACGTACAAAGAATGTATAATTGCTGATAGCGGAAAGTCCACTTACATTGGCAACGGTGTCGCCTGCCGGTTCTGTACCCGTGAAAAGAGGTGTACCGGTCGGTCCATTGCCAAAGGCAAATACACGCCATTCATATCCGTTAGCCGGGTTTGAGCTGCTCGTTTCCCATTCTACTACTGCTGTACTCGCTGTAACAGAGGTAGGCGTAGCCGTTGCAGGTGGTAAACAACTTGGTGCCGGAGCAATAGTGATAACGTAGTCTTCTGTTTCTCTTGCCAACGAAATACTTGTGCACGCTCCTGTAGGCCCGTGAAAGGTAGTTGCGCTGAAAACATTTCGAATCCGCATACCAGTCACACCTGTCATAGATGTTGGGGGTATCAGAATAGTTCCTGTTTTTAAAGTGCCACCTGTTGTCAGGGTTATGTATTCGGCACTGTCGAAAGTACCGCTCATATCCCAGTCAATCCAAGCTTCAGAATTGGCTGAAGTACTGCTGGTGGTAACTTCAAGTGTGTACGGTACACTTTGTGCAATGGTCGCGGTATTGGTCGAAATGGTATGATCTAATCGCAAGTAACCACCTGCTCCTACTGCGGTTGTTGTGCTATTGAGCGTAGTGTTGGGGATGCTTACGTTAGTCATGTAATTTGTACCGGCTGATGTTTGAAGTTGAACACCGTTGAGCGGAGAGCAATAGCACAAGTAAAACGGACTTACATTGATATTCACCGTATTTGAAACATCAAATCCACCACCATTGGAGCAGGTTACAACAGCACGGTAATCTGTAGGTCCGGTCAATGTATCCGTAAATATTCCCGTTGTAGCACCGGCAATTGGCGACCAAACTCCTGCCCCTGCGGGCGACTCTTCCCATTGAATAGAAATGCCTCCGCCCAGGCTGAATCCTGTAAGTGAAAGATCAATCGGCCCATTGAGGCAAGCATTTGTTGCATTATTTGCAGCGCTCGCTGTTCCCGGAATAGGTGTACCAAAACATGGTGGTACGCTGAACTCAATAGCTCCTATATCGGGTGTAGTAAGACTACGTGGCGCGCCATTGATGTCAGCGTTGATGCCAACTGGAGTACCGATGTCATCCATCAGACTATTTCCTGGTGTGAAATTTCCTGTGGTAATGTTGGTGAAGAATGGATTTACCTCTACGCTGTTTTGATCCCACGCGCCACTGTTTGCTGTTTGCCATGAAGCAAGGGTAGGGTAGGCAGTAGAAAAATACCCTGTATTGTTTGACCCACCAGATGAGTTGACGAAGATGTTATTATGATCAGAGCTTTTACCGGCCCCGGAGAAATACAGACCATATTTTACACCCGAACCACCTTGTGTTATATAGATGTTGTTGTTCTTAACATCCACGCCGGCAGTGCCTGTAGAATAAATACCATAAACTGTTCCACTGGCTGCAGCGGTATTGTTTAAAACAATGGTATTGTGATATGCCTGAACATACGTACCGCTCGGCATATATAATCCTGCTATTGTACCCGTGTTTCCAATGTTGTAAATGATGTTGTTGTAAATTTTGTTTTCGTTTCCTAAAGAAGCAGCAGCGCTATTGTAGATGCAATAAGCAGTAAAACTTCCTGTTCCCGATGTACCACCGGCATTTCTGATCATGTTCTTTTCCACCAGCATATTGTTGCAACCAGTTGAAAGCATTACACCATAAAACGTAGTAACTGTTGTACGGTTAGGACGTTCAATAATGTTGTTCGATACTGTTGCACCCGATTGCTGCAAATAGTAACAACCATACAAGTAAAAATCACTGATATGGCAATTAATAATGCTGTTGTTTACATTGGCAGAAGCCGATGAACCGTAGAATACCAGTCCAAAATACCCTCCGGAAATAGTTGAATTGCTGAAAGTATTATTGCTTCCGTTATTTCCTGCCGTTGAATACGAAGTTTTGGAGCCACTCATAGATACTGCATTCGCTGTAGAAGAGGTAGCAGAAATGCTTGCTACAATCACACAACTATCAAACGTGTTGTTGTTTGCATCATTCATTAAGTGAACAGCAAAGTTGCTTGTAGTACTTGACGCTTCTATCACCAGATTTTTGAAGATGAAGAAGTCTGCGCCATCAAGATTAAGAGTAGCATAATTAGATGCACTACCGCCGCTGGTAAGCGTATCGCCATTGCCATTAATGGTAATTGTGTTGGTAGCAGAAGAGCCGCTTATCTGAGGTATATCTACCTGCTCAATATAAGGACCGCTGCCGGGCGTAATATTTAGAACAATCGGACCGCAGATACCATTATTGCTTATGTCATTTACAAAGTCGCCAAAAGTCTGATAGTTTCCTCCTCCGGTGGCTACTGCAGCGTTAAGTGTGTATGTGCCCATCAAAGAAGGCGCTACAATCATTGCTACCGTATCATTCACATTTGTGGTATCCACCCCACCATTAGGATTAGATGTCCATACTACAATGGTATCTGCATCAGTAATTGTTTTTGTGCCCAGCATCAGCTGTAAGCTGTTTGGGTTCATACCTTGAGCAGTATCTATTAACTGATTTATGCTTACCTGTGTTTGAACAACACCATTCCAAGTCCAGTTTACAGTGCCGGTAGTTATTTGATTAATACCATAATTTTTAACCGTTACCCAAATATTCTGTGGTCCTGCACAAAACACCGTAGGCGTATCAATGCTCGCAACCCCAATATCATTTAAACCACTGGCTCTCGGATAGTCCAGTTTCATGTAAATGCAAAAGGAAGAACCTCCAGTACATATATTGTTTACACTGCTTGCTGCATCCGCTACAATCGTAATCGTGCCGTCTGCCGCCCAAGCATTAATGTCAGCCATCGGAATGGTAAGAACCATGCTGTCATAGTTCGCACCACATTGAGACGAACCGTTAGTAGCAGTTCCTATTTGGGTCGTAGCACTGCTTTCCCCGAAAAAATCAATATACTCCGAGGTGCTTAAATCGCCGTTGTAATACAAGGTTAGCGTACCGTCACCGATAGCATTCGGCGTAGCCGTAGCAAAGTTGACCGTTTCAACTCCTCCGGTTGTGGTATTACACTGTACTGTGGTAGTAACATTGTAATTCTGTGCTGTTGAACCCAAACTCCATAGACACAGACTAATGACACTAAGATAAATTTTCAAAAAGTAGTTGTTAGTCATGTTCAAAAAATTTTAAGTAATGCCTACTCTGAATTGGTTTTCGGCTACCCCGTGTTTAGTTCTCGCCGGAAAATGAAATCTTCCAGCAATTGCTAATTGTAAATTACTGACTACACCACGCCGAAAGCCTTGCCTGTCTTAATTCTAACCGGATTATAACTACTCCCTAAGTTTATTCTTATCTCTTTGGTCTAAAGATTTTTTTAGACCTTTACTCTGATCTGAACACCGCCATGAAACAGAAAATTTTACTTATAGAAGATGAATCGAAACTTGCCTTAGCAATTCAGCAGGGACTTTACGAAGCCAACTTTGAAACAGCCATCGCTTCTACTGGTCAGGAAGGAAAAGACATGTTTTTTGCAAACGACTACGATCTTGCAATCATAGATATCAACTTGCCTTTTATCAGCGGCTACGACCTAATAAAACTGTTGCGCTTTAAGGACAAATTTGTCCCCATCATTATTATAACTGCACTAAACCAAACAGACTATAAGCTTAAGGGCTTCGATCTTGGTGCTGACGATTATCTCGTAAAGCCTTTTGAATTTAAAGAGTTGCTTGCACGCATCAATGCCTTGTTGCGCCGCTCGGAAATGAAGCCTGTGGGAGGAGAAAAAATGATGGAAGTTGCTGATCTGGTATTGAATCTTGAAAGCAAAGAGGCTCAGAGAAACGGGCAAAATATTTCACTTACTTCAAAAGAGTTTTTGCTGCTCGAATATTTGCTGCGTAATAAAAACAAAGTGGTATCAAAAGAAGAGATAGCCCTTAATGTGTGGGAAATAGATTTTGACTCACAAACAAATGTGATAGAGGTGTACATCAACTATTTGAGAAAAAAAATAGACAGAGATTTTACGCCAAAGCTCATTCATACAAAATCGGGAATGGGCTATATCCTTAAAGCCGACTAATGCAGATACGCTACAAGATAACTTTCACCTATGCTACCACCGTAGCATTCGTACTTATCTTACTGTGTTGCAGCATATATTTTCTTTCCGCGCAAGATCGAATCGAACAATTTAGGGAGCGGATGAAAGCACGCGCGCTTACCACACATCAGCTATTGCGAACAGAAGATATTGAACCAGACTTACTAAAAAAGCTAACAAGATTTCCGTCAGCGGCCCTCAGCCACAAGAGTATGGCAATTTATGACAGCAACTGGAAATTGGTATTTGAGGAACATGATTCTTTTACTCAACCGCTGATAATGGATAGTGGGTTTGTGAAAAACGTAAAAGGTGGTGACTACTTTTTTAAAATAGGGGAGCGCGATGCACTTGCTTTCAAAACAAAGAATCACATAATACTAATCGCTGCTTACGACGACGATCGTATCCAATGGCTGTCGAAGCTGAGGTTCATTTTATTCTTCTCTTTTTTTGTCAGTATAGCTTTAGTAATAATTGTGGGCTACGTTTTTTCGCTGCAATTGGTTGGTTCTATCAGTAGAATTGCAGAGAAGCTCAAACACATTTCTACGCAGGATTTTTCTCAGCGATTAGAGGCAGGAAACAGCGAAGATGAATTGCAGCAACTTGCAACTACCGTCAACGATCTTTTGAACAGACTGGAACATTCCTTTCAAACACAAAGCCGTTTTATAGACAACGCATCGCACGAGTTGTCCACGCCACTCGCCGTCATTCTAAGTCAACTGGATATTGCCAAACAAAAGATCAGGTCGAAGGAGGAATACGAAGAACTTGTAGAATCTGTTTACGAAGATGTTTCAAGGTTGGATATACTGGTAAAAAGCCTGCTAGACCTTGCGAAGCTGAGTGGATCGCGGAGTGGACTGGAATTATTTTATTTCAGAATTGACGATCTGATGATGCAATTGCCTGTGAATATGAAGAGAATCAACGCAGGTTATAAAGTGAAGTTGCTGTTTGAAGAATTTCCGGAAGATGAACAAGACATGAAAGTGTATGGAAATGAAGCCTTGCTTTACTGTGCTTTTCATAACATTGTGCACAACGCCTGTAAATATTCGCCCGACAATGCTGCTATGGTAAAACTTGCTTTCGTAAACAGATCTATACACATCACGATTCAGGACTACGGACCTGGCATTGAAGAAGAAGATTTACCATTCATTTTTCAGCCCTTTTACAGAAGCCTGAATGTAAATGTTGCAATACAAGGAACTGGTCTTGGATTGTCGCTCGCAAATAATATTCTTAAGCTCCACAACGGGAGAATCACCATTGAAACAGAGAAAGGAATAGGAACGCGTTTTCTGATTGAGATTAACAAGAAAAATCTATAGTCGTTTATGAATCTACATGCCCCCGTCATACTTATCCTGTTGAGCAGCGTAGTAATTATCAGTTACCTGTTCAATCTTTTTAGCCGCAAGACAAATATCCCTTCCGTACTAATGCTGATAGGAACGGGCATTGCCATAAAATACACTTCTCTGTATTATGGAATGATACAGACGGATGTAAACAAACTGGTGAAAATATTAGGTATTGCAGGGCTGATAATGATAGTGCTTGAAGCCGCCCTCGACCTGAAACTTAGCAAGAATAAAGTAAAGCTGATTGGCGATTCATTTGCTTCCGCGCTCTTCATTTTTCTCATCTCAGCATTTGGCATTGGCTTTCTGGTGATGCAATGGCTCGATGTTCCTTTTGACCGTGCGTTTCTTTATGCAGTTCCTTTAAGTATTATCAGCAGCGCTATCGTTATTCCCAGCACCAGTCATTTACCCGAAGAGAAAAGAGAGTTTATAATTTATGAGTCATCTTTCTCCGATATTTTCGGAATTCTGGTTTTTAACTACATGCTTATGGGCAATATTGCGAGCCTCGGTTCGGCATTTAAGTTTGTCACCAATATAGGAATTGCTATATTGTTTTCTGTGCTTGCCAGCTTACTCATGATCTATTTGCTTACAAAGATCACCATCAACATCAAATTTTTTCTGGTGTTCGCGGTGTTGTCATTGCTCTATTCTCTGGGCGAATTGATCCATTTACCAGCATTGCTTATAGTTTTGGTGTTCGGACTTGTTATCAATAATTCAACCTTGGTGATACGTGGCAGACTTAGTAAATGGATCAGTATTGAAGGAATTGAAACAGTGGTAGATGCTATGAAATCTATTACTGCTGAAACCTCTTTTCTTATACGCACGTTCTTCTTCATTTTGTTTGGTTACACCATTAATTTAGATGTGCTTGTACTGCCCGATGTTTGGAAACTGGGTTCCATCATTATACTCATTCTCCTTTTTGTAAGATTTTTCTACTTGCGGATGATTCTAAAATCCAATTTGTTTCCAGAGCTTTTTCTGATGCCCCGAGGTTTGGTAACTATTCTTCTTTTTTACAGCATACCTGCCAGCCACAGTATTGGTGGATTTAATGAAGGCATTTTATTCTTTATAGTTGCAGTAAGTTCTGTACTGATGATGATAGGTTTGCTTCTGTTTAGAAAGGACAAGCAGCCTTATTTGGAAAGTAGTGAGGAGGCTATATAATTGTTAGGAAGTTTTCCTCAATTCTCACCTTCCGCCTGCCATCTCCAACAGCCTATTCACGGTATTCCAGTTTCGTGTAGTAGCTGTAACTTTTAGTTTGCTTTCAAAGAAGTTGTTGTTCAGTTTGGTGTTGCCATAACCACCAGGTACAAATAAATAAATGACCTTGTGGTCAATCACAAAGCAATCAGCTTCGTATTGCACAGCTTTTATCTTTTCTACAAGGGCGACATTAGGTTGGTTGTTTAAAAAGCACACATACATTTTCCCCTCGTCAAAATCTTTCTGTTTTTGAAAAGGATTGTTAGTAATTGTATCCTGCATTTCCTGCGGTGTAAGAACGATCACAGCAACATCAAAACCGTAATGCTTTTTTATAAAAGTTTCTATCTGCGTAGCAAGTGTGCTTGTGCTTTTTTTAGATGACTTGAAAACAACATTCCCACTTTGAATATAAGTCTGCACATTTTGAAAGCCTGCATCTTCATGCAGTGTTTTCAACTCCTTCATAATGATCTTCTTTTGTGCGCTCACGTTTATACCGCGAAGCATAGAAATGTAAGTAGGCATAATGCTGATTGAAACTTAAAAATACATTCTCACTCCTCAACTAACAACTCTCAACCAACAGCTCTCAACTCTCAACTAACAACTATATTTGCAATCTTCATTTTTGATTCATGGAACTCAGTAAGAATTTTCAGCACAGCGAAGCCGAAAAGCATTGGTACGGACATTGGGAAAAGCAAGGTTATTTTAAAAGCACACCCGACGATCGGCCACCCTATACCATTGTTATACCGCCACCCAATGTTACCGGCATATTACACATGGGCCACGCGCTAAACAACACCGTGCAGGATGTATTGCTACGCCGCGCAAAAATGCAGGGGTTCAACACTTGCTGGGTGCCCGGCACCGACCATGCTTCCATAGCTACAGAGGCAAAAGTGGTAGGTATGCTGCGCGACATGGGAATTGATAAAAAGACTTTAAGCCGCGATGAGTTTCTGAAATATGCGTGGGAGTGGAAAGAAAAATACGGCGGAATAATTCTTCGTCAATTTCGGGAGCTTGGTCTTTCGCTCGATTGGGATCGCACCGCTTTCACTATGGATGAAGATTACTATGCTGCGGTAATTCGTGTTTTCAACGAGCTGTACGAGAAAGGTCATATATACCGTGGTGTAAAAATGATCAATTGGGATCCGAAGGCAAAAACTGCATTGAGCGATGAAGAGGTTAATTACAAACAGACCAACAGCAAACTTTACTACGTCCGCTACAAAGTAGAGAACGGAGAGGAAGAGGAATACATTACCATTGCGACCGTAAGACCTGAAACTATTTTAGGCGATACTGCAATATGTGTACATCCTGAAGATCCACGCTATGCACATCTGCGCGACAGGCATTGTTTTGTGCCACTGATTAACCGCCGGATACCTGTGATCTTTGATGACTACATAGACATGGAGTTCGGAACCGGTGCATTGAAAGTGACACCTGCGCATGATATTAACGACTACAACCTCGGACAAAAGCATCGCTTAGAGATCATTGATACGCTAAACGATGACGGGACAATGAGTGAAGCTGCACAGCTTTATGTAGGAGAAGATCGGTTTGCTGTCAGGAAAAAAATTGTGCAGGATCTGGAAGCCAGTGGTCATTTGGTTAAGCAGGAAGATTACCAAAATCAGGTAGGCTTTAGCGAAAGAACTAATGTGGTAATCGAGCCACGCTTATCTATGCAATGGTGGTGCAGAATGAATAAAATGGCCGCACCAGCACTTGATGCGGTGATGACAGACAAAGTGGAGTTTCACCCAGCAAAATTTAAAAACCTTTATCGCCACTGGATGGAAAACATCAAGGACTGGTGTATTAGTCGCCAGCTTTGGTGGGGGCAACGAATACCAGCATGGTACGCACCCGACGGTAGTTTTCAGGTGGCAACTACAAAAGAAGAAGCCTTTGAAAAATTCAAAATTCAAAATTCAAAATTGAAAATTGAAGAGCTACGACAAGATGAGGATGTGTTAGATACCTGGTTCTCTTCATGGCTGTGGCCTATGGAAGTTTTTGGCTGGAATAAAAACCCTGACAATAACGATCTGAAATATTATTATCCCACAGCCACACTTGTAACCGCACCGGAAATCATTTTCTTTTGGGTTGCACGCATGATCATGGCCGGGTATGAATTCATGGGAGAGAAACCTTTTAACCGCGTTTATTTTACAGGAATTGTTCGTGATAAGCAAGGAAGAAAGATGAGTAAATCGCTGGGTAATTCGCCCGACTTGCTCAAACTTATTGAAGACTATGGCAGTGACTCCGTGCGTTTTAGTGTTATGATTTCTTCGCCTGCGGGTAATGATCTTTTGTATGATGAAAGCACACTGGAACAGGGACGTTTTTTTGGAAACAAAATGTGGAATGCACTGAAGCTGATAAAAACTTGGGAAGGCAAAACCGCTGAAAATGTTTCTGAAAACAATACAAGTTTTGCGGTGAGTTGGATGGAGCAAAGATTAGCGCATGTGTCTAAAGACCTCGATGGGTTGTTTGCAGAATTTCGTTTGAGCGAAGCGTTGAAAACAATCTATTCTTTGATATGGGACGATTTCTGTAGCTGGTATCTGGAATGGATAAAGCCTGCACAAGATCAGCCAATATCCCGCGCTGTTTACAATCGCACAATTGATCTTTATGAGCAACTGTTACAATTATTGCATCCCTTCATGCCTTTTATAACGGAAGATATTTATCATCAACTAAAAGAGCGCCACGCTACAGATGACTTGATGGTAAAACAATTTCCAGAGTATGCAGCGGGTAACGCAGCTTTGCTGAAGCAAGGTCTTATGTTGCAGGATTTAATTACCGCTGTTCGAGATGCAAGAAATAAGAATGGACTAAAACCCAAACAAACAATTAAGCTTTGGATTGATACTGCCCATAAAGATTTCTACCAAAGTGTGCAGGAAATTTTAAAGCGGCAAGTAAATGCAGAAGAAATTGGATTTACTGATGAAGCTAAAAATGGCACAGTTGCTGTTGTAGTACACACCGATAAACTATACATAGATGGCGACTTTCCGACGGTAGATAATGGGAAGCAGAAAGAAGATATGTCGAAAGAGCTGGCGTATCTCAAAGGATTTTTGCTAAGTGTGGAGAAGAAGTTGAGTAACGACAAGTTTGTTCAAAATGCAAAGCAGGAAATTTTAGAAACCGAACGGCGCAAACAAATGGATGCAGTTGCTAAAATAAAAGCACTTGAAGAAAGTCTTAGTTTGCTATAATTTTAAAGAAATGAAGCGGATAATTAATTTTTCTCTGATGGTGGCTTTACTGGCTGTAAGCAACGTGCTTTTGGCGCAGAAAGCTGCAAAAAATGGAAAGAAACAGAATGCAACAACTGAACAAACAGTAGCGCCTATTCCCAATAGTATTCGTTCTTATCTGGGAGGTTCAGGGTTGTATGGCGGGCCAATCAGCAAACGACTTTTTGATAGTTACCTGAGCCAGGGTCTCATCGCTAAAGATTCAATGGGGAATCAATACAAAGTTGATGGCTTTACTTTCGGCTATGCAGAGCGCAATCTTTATGAAGATTCAGTAGGAAACCTGATGGTGCTTACAGACTATCTTTCAGAGTTTTGTCCTGGCGATAGTGTGAGTGCTGCCATTTCAAATAATATCTACCACAAAACAAAACCCGGCGATACCGCATATTTCGAAAACGTGAAGGTTGCCTTGCCTGATGGCAAAAGGGTAGGAGCGAAGTCTATGAAATTTGTTTTGACAAAATAACCGTCTTAGTTCTCGTCTTCTAATTCATCAGCAACAGGTTCACGCTTCGTTGCAGAATATTGAAGGCAATTTCCGCCATTAGGTTTTCGTTCTCAAGCGTTTCTTTCTTTGCGCAGCGTTAGAGCGCTGACTTCCACAAATGTTTTGGTAAGAATACTTTTTTCTATTTCCTAATGAGGAAACCTGTCAGGTTTTGCTTTGTGCGTGACTCTGCGCAACCTGACAGGTTATAGTGCTACTCTATACTGCCTACTGCTACTGCTTATTGCATACTCCTTACTGCGCCTACTCCTTCACCACCTTTCTCACCGTTCGTCTGCCATCTTCCAGCGTGATGAAAACCATATACATCCCTGGAGTCAATGTGCTGATATCAATTTGACTTTGGGGATTATTAAGCGGTTGAGTAATTATCGTTGCACCTTTGATATCGGTGAGCAACACCTGTGCTTTTTGTGCGTATGGATTTTCAATCGTCAGAAAGTCTGTTGCAGGATTAGGGTATACTGTCAGCAACGGTAATTCTGTATCTTTTACCGAGGTAACTACTATGCTGAAGCAACTGTCCTCAACACTACAGGGCGCGTAGGTACGCAGGCATACATTGTAAGTGCCCGGTGTAGTGTAAGTATGGCTTACATTGCTGCCGGGATTAAGGTCTTTGGTGGTCTTGCCATTGCCCCATTGCCATACCAGGCTGTCGGCACCAGTTACAGGAGTTGTCTTTACGGTGAGCACATTAAATTGCAAACCCACCATCTGTGGCTGGGCTTTGGGTGCTACAGGGGGGCAGTTACAACTATTAGACATAGCATAGCGATAGATAAAGAAATCGTTGTGCCCACCATTGCTTACAAGGCTGTCTGCTTTGTTATCGGTATAAAGCTTTTGGGTAAAGCCGCCTGCAAAATAAAACCCTGATGGTGTGCCATCTGAAATGGCGGCGGTGATGGTATGGCCGGCACCAAGCGCAGGCACTGCTTCACCGGATATAAACTGACCGGTTTGATGATTGAGTACCGTTACAAAGGGAGACATGTTTCCCATTGCATGTGTAGGTTTTATGGTGTCATTGGCATTGATAACACATATTAAGCCACCTGCACCTTGAAAACCGATATTGCCATTTTGGAGAACAACAGGAACGCCAGCCGTGGCTACTTGATGTACCTTTACAACATTCCCCCATATCCCCTGTCCTGTAGCTGCATCCAATTTTACAACGCCGGGGTCGTTATAAGGATTAGAGGAAAGATTGTTAGTTATGGTAAGTCCAAAAAAATTGGCACTGTCTCCGCGTAACCCAATACCAAGATAGACAGCGCCATTATGAACAACATTCTGTAAAAGCGTAAGAGAACCAACGCTACTCGAAAACTTTATTCTTGATACATGATGCCACAACAAATTTCCAGAAGACGAAAACTTCGCTATAATTCCTATTTGGTTAAAAGTGTCCAGTATTATTTGACTTCCGTTAAGTACAACCGTATCTCCTCCACCAAAGCTGGTTGTGAGATAGTAATTGTTGGCGCTATCCTTTACAAACGACCTCGTATATACTGATGAAGGATTCGCCTTATCACCCAATTGCAGCTTGGTCATACCTGTTACCATTCCATTGCTACTGTTGAGCTTCACCACATTCCAGCTCTTCTGGGTGGGTGAATGTCCGTCCCAGACGGCGCCAAGTGTAAAAAACCAGGTAAACATGTGCAACGTTCCCTGCGCATCTAATGCTAATCCTCTTGGTAAGGCCCATATCGCATTAGGTTGTCCGTACCCCATCATCTTAAACCACTTTCTGTTACCGAGGCTATCCATCTTCATCACAAAAAGATCCTGCATATACCCCGGTGTGGCAGGTATGGTGGTGTCGCCGTACAATGATGGGGATGTCTGACTAACGGGAACTACACCACATACATATACATTGCCGGAATCATCTACGGTAAGTCCTCCAGGCTTATCTATAACGCCGCCGCCGAAATATTTTACCCAGCGCAGTTTGCCGGAGCAATTATAGCTGAACACTACAAAGTCATCATAACCGTATCCATTCATTTTTTGAAACGTATCAATTTTAATGTTCGACCCATTATATCCTTCCACCGTTGCCATAGCATATACGTTTCCGTTTTTGTCCACATCCATATATTGTATGGCTTCGCTGGTAGTGTTACCATTTGACGCTGACCCGCCGCCTTTCACCCACTGGAAGTTGGATGGGGAAGTGATTTGAGCATGGCTGTAGCAGGTTATAAGCAGTAAGAGAAAACTGAGGGTTGTGTTTTTCATTTGGATCATTTTGAAAGGTTTTTTTAAAAATGTTGGAAAAGTTGGAAAGTTGGAAATGTTGGAAGGTTGGAAATGTTGGAAAATGGTTATGAAACCTGTCAGGTTCTGCTTCGCGCGTGGCTTTGCGCAACCTGACAGGTTAGTGGATTAATGCTGAACAATCAGCTTTTGCGTTGCTACAATTTTTCCGTTCCAGATAGCCTGCACCATATACATGCCCGGCACAAGGGTGGATAAATCCTGCCGCAACGAACCTTTATCTTCACTGACGGCTATCGTGGCAGCCGTCCGGCCCACAGCATCCGTAATACGGAGATACTTCCCTTTTTCCGAGGATATAGACAAGGCGCTGAAATCATAGCGAATCTCTACTGAGGTATTGGCAGGGTTTGGTATCAGCACCATGCTGCCGGCAGTTTGTTGCGCCTTTCTAAGTTGACCACCGTCATCGCAGGGAGGAGGGAATATCCTGACGCAGCCGGTACATTTAAAGCCGTCCGCGTCGGTTATTTCAACGCATATTATTATCGGGCTACTAAGTTGGAAAAGCTGCATGTCCACCATTACATTCATCGAGCCGGCTGCGGCAAAGCCGGTGTTATTGGGTGGCAGGAAAATGCCTATGGGCTGACCGTTAGCATCTGTTACAGACAGGTTATAAGTTCCGGCGTTCGGATGACCGCCTGCAAAAATATTCACGCTGTAAATATGATTTACAGGGTCAATACACTCTAAAAGCGCCTCAACGCTTAGCTGGCAGCAATCCATCAGGCTGAGGTCCATGGGGTCTGAGGTCTGTACACAAAGTGCTTTTTCCAGCCTCCACTGATATATACCAGCGCCCATCCTCCAACCAAAGCGGATCGCATACGCTATTGCTGCCCGAACCGCTATAGGGTCCGTTGGCAGTTACCGGAGCACTGTTGTGCAGCCATTCCCATGTATCGAATACATGATAAGATGGGCCGTCAATATGTCTTGGCAGTTCATCCCTGCAATAAGTATAGCAGGCATTTTGCGGGAACCGCCAGAAGAAGGTATTGGGGGCAACAGGCACATCTATATCTTCATGGCTCTTACAGCCATACAAGTCGGTAACCCAGGCGCGGTAGGGCCCGCCGTTGAATACGGATATGGGCGAACCGGTTTGCCCGGTGCTCCAGTTGAGCGTATAGGGGGGAACGAAGGAGTGCGTGGCGGTTAGCTCCACTTCGTAAGTATTACAGTCCAGCATTTGCAGCGAGAGTGTAGGCGGCGCAGGCAGCGCATGAACTTCTACCTGGTAGGGGGCTGAAGTGGTAACACAGGTTGGTCCCCCCGGCTGAGGGGTATAGGTCTGGGTAAGGGTGTAGGTATAAATACCCGGCGCCAGCCCTGTCTCGGTTATGTCTTTGGTAGTGCCTGCGGCTACATTGCCGGGATTGCGCACCCAGCTATAGCTAAGGGTAGCCGGTGCCTGCGCGTAAGCAGCAGCGCTAAGCTGTATATTCTCACCGTCGCAGCGGTGCTGCTCACCCTGTATGATCACTGGTGGGGCATTGATAAAGTTAACCGTAGCAGGGGTAGGATTGGCACTTGCCTGGCAGCCATGTGCATCCTCCACAGCCACCCAGTAAGCGCCTGCAGCGCTGATATTGCTGAGTGTAGCGCTACTTGGCGCACCCAGCGATTGGGTGGACTCATGCCAATTATAGCTGAAAGGAGCAACTCCACCTATCATACTTGTTAGCTGAACTGTAGCCAGGTTTCCTGCACACAATATCTGATTTTGTGGTGTATAAATCGCATTCGGGTTAGACCCAAAACCAATGTTATTTTCAATAATTGTTATTGTATCAGTAGCTGTGGAGGTACAGCCATAAGCGTCTGTTACTGTTAACGAAGTTGGTGCGGGGTTAATCAATGAATTATATGTATAAACTCTCGTCGTTACCGGTGCTATCCAACTGCTGGTAAAGTCGCCGAACTGCCAGTCGTGGTGCACAATGCTACCCGTGCTGGCGCTGGTAAAGTCCACCGCTCTTAGCTCGCAACTGCTCAAAGCAGAGGGTGTAGAAAGCGGGTCGGTAGAAGTAACGGTATAAGCTGCCACAGGTAGCTGGGGTACCACCAGCGTCATGGAGCGCGAGCAGTTGTTCCCTTGCCCGTCTCTTACGATCAGGGCTATATTATAAGTGCCGGGCGCAATCGCGCCTACAATCAGTGTATT
>CALMWT010000082.1 GCA_937870855.1 uncultured Taibaiella sp. | reverse complement strand
TAAAATTAGAGATATTCTCTACTTTCAAACAAACGAACTTCGGGGAAGCCTACACTTGCATGTTTCATAGCTTGCTTAAAGTTTTATCAAACGGTAAAATATATTCCTTGATAAACTTCGAAATAAAATTCTAATCCATGTTTAAATAAAAAAACGCCGCACAAGTTGCAGCGCTTTTATGTACTTACTAAGTAGGTTATGCAGGCTGTAATGCCTCACGTATGCGCTTTTCCACTTCGTCCATCAATTCAGGATTATCAAAAAGAAATTGCTTCACAGCATCACGTCCCTGCCCTATTTTATTCTCGCCATAGCTAAACCAGCTTCCACTTTTATTTATTATTCCAAGATCTACACCCATATCAATGATCTCCCCTACTTTACTAACGCCCTCACCAAAAATTATATCAAACTCAACCTGGCGAAATGGCGGGGCTACTTTATTCTTAACCACTTTTACACGTGTGCGATTACCGCTGGCAGTGTCCCCATCTTTGATCTGACTTATACGACGAATATCCAAACGTACAGAAGCATAAAATTTGAGTGCATTACCGCCCGTGGTTGTCTCCGGATTGCCGAACATTACTCCAATTTTTTCACGGAGCTGGTTGATAAAAATGCAAATTGTGTTTGTGCGATTAATTGTAGCTGTAAGTTTTCTAAGTGCCTGAGACATTAAACGTGCTTGCAACCCCATTTTGCTTTCACCCATTTCGCCCTCTAGTTCTCCTTTTGGAACAAGGGCTGCTACAGAGTCAACAACTACTACATCTACCGCGCCTGAGGAGATAAGACGATCTGCAATCTCCAACGCCTGTTCGCCATAATCTGGCTGAGAAATGATGAGGTTATCTACATCCACGCCCAGCTTACGCGCGTAGTTAGCATCAAATGCGTGCTCGGCATCTATTATGGCACAAATACCACCCAGTTTCTGTGCCTCTGCAATTGTGTGTATAGCTATTGTCGTTTTACCAGAAGATTCCGGCCCGTAAATTTCAACTACCCGACCACGTGGTAAACCACCTACACCCAGTGCTACATCGAGTCCAAGTGACCCTGTGCTGACTACATCTATTTTCTCTTGCTGCTTATCTCCAAGCATCATTACCGAACCCTTTCCGTAGTCTTTCTCAATTTTATCTAAGGCGAGTTTTAATACTTTGAGTTTATCATCTGCTGTTGCCATATTTATGTATGTTTATTTTTGTGTGTAAAAAATCAAATGTAGCTTATTCTAAAAATTCTTGATGAAAATTTTTTTGCACCACTCTTCATAAACAAAACTACTACCAGTGGCAAATATAAGGCATTATAAATGACAATCAATAATTTTAAAATAAAAAAACCGCTACAATTTTGCAGCGGCTCGAATAAATAAAGTAGAAAAAAATTAGATCTTGAAGTGAGAGAAAGCCTTGTTAGCTTCCGCCATACGGTGCGTATCTTCTTTCTTTTTGAAAGCTGCACCTTCACCTTTTGCTGCCGCAACTATTTCATTTGCAAGTTTATCGGCAATAGTTTTACCATTACGGTCTCTGCTATAACGAATCAACCATTTCATGCTCAATGAAATCTTACGGTCTGCGCGTACTTCTGTAGGTATCTGAAATGTTGCACCACCAATACGACGGCTACGAACCTCAACTGAAGGAGTAACATTTACCAAAGCACGTTTCCATACTTCATATCCTTCTTCTCCGCTCATTTGCGAAACTTTGTCGAGTGCATCGTAAAATGCAGTGAGCACCACACTTTTATTACCACCCCACATGAGGCAGTTTACAAAACGGGTAACTGCTTTATCGTTGAATTTTGGATCTGGTGCTAACGGTAATTTCTTAGCTTGTGCCTTCCTCATCTTTAATGATTGGCTTTATGATTACTTATTATTAAAATTATTTTTTTGCTTTCTCTTTCTTAGTACCGTACTTAGACCGGCTCTGCTTACGGTCTTTTACACCGGCAGTATCTAACGCACCGCGTACAATGTGATAACGTACACCAGGAAGATCTTTTACACGACCTCCGCGAATAAGTACAATTGAGTGCTCTTGCAGATTGTGACCTTCACCCGGAATATAAGCGATAACCTCAACTTTATTAGTAAGGCGCACTTTTGCTACTTTACGGAGAGCGGAATTTGGTTTCTTTGGGGTGGTAGTGTACACACGGGTACAAACACCACGACGCTGAGGACAAGCATCCAAAGCACGAGACTTTGACTTGGCGCGGATTTGCTGACGACCTTTACGAACTAATTGTTGTATAGTAGGCATTGCTTACTTTAATGTAAATTTCAAAATGGACTGCAAAGGTAAAACTTCTAATTAAACTACCAACAAAATTTTTGATCTAAATCTTCTCTGCTATAATTCTCTTAATTAGCGTGGGTACTGGATTGTTAGAATCCCCTCTAACTTAACTTTGCCCTATGCTTACACAAGAAGTATTGACACTAATTCCAAATGATTTCTCAGACCATTCCCGTGTATGGATCTATCAGGGAAGCCGCCCATTTATAACAAAAGAACAAAAAGAAATAGATGAACAACTCCACCAGTTTTATGCACAATGGCAAGCGCATGGTGAACCAGTGAAGGGATGGGCTAAACTTCTTTTTAACCAATTCATAGTAGTGATGGCAGATGAAACCGGAACGAATGTGACAGGCTGTAGCACTGATGGAATGGTAAGAGTAATAAAAAGTCTCGAAAGACAATATGAAGTAAATTTTTTCGACAGGATGACTCTTACTTTCCTGATCGCCGAAAAAGCGGAAATGCTTCCTTTTTCTCAAGTACAATATGCACTGGAAAAAGGGTACATAAACGAGCATACACTCACTTTCAACAATATCGCCACTACAAAAAAAGAACTTTTGGAAAGCTGGCTGGTGCCGCTTAAGGAAAGTTGGTTAGCTGCGCGTCTGAATCTTTCAGTTGCCAATTAAACATAAACTCGTAAAATTATTTTTTAAACCACCCTTTCTCACCAAACCAATGCACTCGCTCCCAGTATTGCGGCATCTGCATCGGGCAGCGCAGAAGGAAGAAGGGAAATTTTGTTTTTGAAAACGCGCAGCAAATTTTCTTCCATGTGCCTGCGGGTGGGATCGAGGATGAGCGGACCTGCCTTTGCCAAACCGCCAAAGAAAACAATTGCTTCCGGAGATGTGATTGCAACAGCATCTGCAAGCGTTTGACCTAAAATCTTGCCTGTATATTCAAATAATTCAAGGGCAAAAGCATCGCCTTCCTCCGCAGCTACATGAATGGCATGTGCAGACATTTTTATTGAACTGTCGCGCAGTAGAGTTTTATCGGAACGTTGCTCCAACCACTCTTTTGCAGTTCGTACAATTCCGGTTGCAGAGGCATAGGTTTCAAGGCAACCGTTCCGGCCGCAACCGCATTTTCTCCCTTCTCTTACAGCAATAACATGTCCTAATTCGCCGGCAAAGCCATCATGTCCATAAATCAGATTTCCATTTGCAACAAATCCGCTTCCTACACCGGTGCCGAGCGTTACCATAATAAAATCTTTCATGCCCTTTGCTACCCCATAAATCATTTCCCCAAGCGCTGCGGCATTTGCATCATTTGTAATAGTTACTTTATAGCGTAGCGCCTCCTCCAGTAATTTAGCAAGGGGTATCACACCTTCCCAGGGCAGATTTGGCGCAAAGGCAATTTCGCCTGTGTAGTAGTTGGCATTGGGCGCGCCTACACCTATACCACAAATATTATCGCGACCCACCTTATCTAAAATCGGACGCAGATTTTCAACCAAAGCAGTAATGTATTCATGCACCGTATTATGACCTGTTGTCTTCATAGTGCCTTGCACCACAATTGGTCCACTACGATCTACTACACCAAACGATGTGTTGGTACCACCAATATCTATTCCCAAAGCGAGCGAACCTGTTATCATGCTAAGAATGAAAAATTGAAAAATTGAAAATTGAAAATGTAAATTAGTGCTTTAGCCTTAAATGAAATTCATGTCCCACAACTCAAAAAATTATACCTCTGCAATATTTCTGATCGGCATTCTTTTTTTCATTTTCGGATTTATTACCTGGGCAAACAGCCAGTTAATCCCCTACCTTAAAATAGCCTGCGAACTTACAGACACGCAATCTTACCTCGTTGCCACTGCATTTTTTGCAGCTTATTTTTTCATGGCTATTCCTTCTTCCTTTGTATTGAAAAAAACAGGTTTTAAAAACGGAATGTGTGTGGGGCTTTTGGTGATGGCGGTTGGTGCTTTAATTTTTATTCCTGCTGCGCAAACACGCAATTACTCCTATTTCCTTTCAGGGTTGTTTATTATCGGATCAGGACTTGCCTTGTTGCAAACTGCTTCCAATCCTTATGTCACAGTTTTAGGACCTATAGAAAGTGCAGCGAAGAGGATTAGCATTATGGGTATTTGCAACAAAATAGCAGGCATTTTATCTGTTTATTTTCTGGGTGCAATAATGCTTAGCAATGTAGATGAACTGAAAGCAAAATTGGTGACGCTGAACCCTGCCGATAAGGCAAGAGAACTTGATTTGCTTGCTTCAAAAGTTATAGTTCCTTATCTCATCATCGCAGGAAGTCTTGCAGTATTAGCTGTTATTTTTTACTTCATGCGCTTGCCTGAAATTAATGAAGAGCAGGATGAAGTCAACGAAAAAGCTGATAACAGAACCAGCGTATTACAATACCCCTATTTAATTCTTGGGGCATTGTCCATCTTTTTTTATGTAGGCGTTGAAGTAATTAGCTACGATACGTTTGCAAGTTTTGGGGAACATCTCGGTTATCCTTTGGCAGAAGCATCAGGTTTTGCAAAATTCACAGGCTATGGATTGTTAGCAGGGTATGTGCTGAGCATCATTGCTATACCCAAATACATTTCACAACGTTCGGCGCTGATCTTTGCTACACTATTAAGTATGGCTCTGGTATTGGTAGCTTTATTTACGAAAGGAAATATTGCGGTACTCAGTTTCGCTCTTTTAGGTTTTTCCAATTCGGTGATGTGGCCTGCAATATGGCCGTTGGCTATAACCGGACTTGGGAAATTCACTAAAATCGGAAGCGCATTGCTTATTATGGGGATTGTAGGGGGCGCATTGCTTCCTCCATTTTACGGAACGGTTGCGGAGATGATTGGCTCCAAACAAACGGCGTACTTTATAATGATACCATGCTACCTCTTTATTTTGTGGTTTGGCATGAAAGGTTATAAGATTGGAAATAAAGAAGTGAAATAATGTACGGACCGGAGCAACCTGAAAAACAGAAGATCTCGAAAAAGAAAATTTTCTTTCCTGTAAACAAAGATCTCAGGCAATATCTTACCTACTATGGAAGGCATATTGAATTGCCGGTGAAATATGATGACCTCACTCATTTTGCCACTGCCGTTCCTGTTTATGACAAAAACAATAAGGACACTTTGTGGGAAACAGCGCTTTACAACCCCACCGATACACAGCACATACACGAAGGGCTGAAACAGATTTACTCTATTTTAAAAACCGAAGGTCAAAGCCGTGTACACCGCCATCTTCATGTAGAAAAAGTTGACTATTGCACATTCGGTAATTCCAATCCATTCCGAATTAAGATCGTCAACAATTTCAACGACAACTACGACTATTTTTATATCAAGAAGGTAGATGCCTCACGTATCTATGGACTGGAACTGGAGCATATTCTCTCCCCTTCGCGCATTAATTATTTTGTGGACGTAGCAACGTTGGTGGAGGAGCACATTGCGGGAATTCCCGGCGATCAGTTCATCACATCTTATCTCAATAATTCTGAGTTCAATAAAGTAAGAATCGCTAAAGAATTAGTAAAGTTCAATTACCGTTGTTTTGTTCGCTTGCTCGGCGACATGCGCTCTTACAATTACGTCTTCGATATTACCCCCGATTTTGAAGAGGTTCAGTTTCGCATCCGCGCTATTGATTTTGACCAACAGAGTTACGAAGGAAGAAAAAATTTGTACCTACCTCAGTTTTTCAAAGAAAACTATCCACTGGTTCAGTTAGTGCAGCAATTTCTTTCCAAAGAAAACATTGAGCAATACCAACAGGAAGAAAAATCACTGCTCATCCGGCGAACGAAAGCTGCAAGAAAACAACTGAATGCACTGCTCGATACTATGGCGCACGACACAACTTCTACACCCGAAAAAGTAATACAATTGAGAGAAGAACTTGCGGAGCATTACGAAGAAAGCAGTTTCAAAAGTTGTAATTCAATGGGCGAAATCGTGCGATCAAGTTTGGATCAGATTTACAAATAAAACGCTCATTTTAAATGATATCTTAGCAATGAATTAATCAGTTTTTGAACAAGTTCTTATTTGCAATATGGATCATGCTATTTGTTTCTTCGTGTAGCGAGGTAAACCGAAAACCCACGTCCGTCCGACTCACTACTTTTAAAGGCACTCCTCCTGAAATCAAAGACTGTAGTTGTCATTTCTCAGTTTCTGAAAAAGATTTTATTAAAGATCGCTTCTTGTTTGTATCGAATCTCGACAGCATCGCCTTCGTTTCAATTAATAATAAATTGGTGAAGCTACGGTTGGTACAAACCACACGCAATAAGGATGCAATAGAAGTCCGCGATTATGAAAATACCTACACAATTGGTGTTTATAAACTTGTAGTTTCCATTCAGTTTAAAGAACAATCGGGCGATGAAGAATGGTGGAATACCGGCACATTGAAACTCTTTTTTAAAGATGTAGCAATAGAAACACTCAACTTTGTGGGCGAGTGTGGTTGCTAATATTTCTCAGACAAGCGGCCTTATCCAACGAGTTTCCAGCTACGGCATAATTGTTTTTCAGGATTACTGAACTAAGCATAGTTTCAGCACACTAATCCGATAAACTATGGTACACGAATCAACAGAAAGGAAACTGAAATCTTTTTCCGCCAATCTAAAAGACGAAACACAAATTGTAATCCGCGAAGCCGTAATTCAAGATGCGGCCGATCTGATACGCTGCGTGAGAAGTTATATCTCTGATAGTGAACACATGGTGATGGAAGCTGACGAATTTGCCCCAGATATTGCACAAGGACGCGAATTCATTCACAACTTTTTAGAAAGCGAAAACTCCATTCTGATCGTAGCAACACACAACGACCGAATTATTGGCAACCTCGATATTACCGGCGGACGAAGAAACAGATTGCGCCACACCGGGCTGGTGGGTATGGGGATGCTAAACGAATATCGGGAAAAAGGACTTGGTGGAATTTTGTTGCAAACCGGAATAAGCTGGGCAGTAAAAAACAACTCGATTGAAAAACTTTGGCTGCAAATATTGGCGAATAATTTACCTGCCATCAACCTTTACAGGAAAATGGGTTTTGAAGAAGAAGGCAGACAAAAAAACTTTGTGAGGTTGGATAAAGAAACCTACTACGACAATATTCTTATGAGCCTGTGGCTTAAATAAGTTTATGAGTTCAGAAACTGTTTTAATAGAAATGCAAGTGCTTCAATATTCGTTTGTTCAATTGGGTGGTGCGTTTTAGGTAAAATGCCCATTTGTGCATTTGGCAAAGCCTTGTACACATTCATGGTTTCTTCGAGTGTTACCATTTTATCTCTGTCGCCCAGCAATACCAAAACTGGAGTTTGTATCGTTGTGTAATCTTCTGATTTCAGTGTGTTATTTCTTCCAAGTTCTTCAAGCATCCCTACTGTTTTTTGTAACACATCTTTCCAATCATTGGGTGCATGACGTTGATTCAAGACTTCGGCAAATGCAGGAAGTTTCGTTTCTATTTTTTCTGCATTTAGCATTTGTACTTCTTTGGCGGCAGTAGCACTGTCCCAATAAAACTTAGTAGCAAGCGTGGCAACTTTGCTTACTCTTTCAGGAAAGTTCTTTGCAAGATACATGCCTACATACCCTCCCATGCTGTAACCAAACAACTGCACTTTTTCTATTCTCTCCTCATCTAAAAAATGAATTACGTCGCTTGCAAACTGTTTGATTGAAAATGGTTCGGCAGGCAATTCACTTCCTCCATGGCCTGAAAAATTGAGCGTATGTACTTTATAATTTTCTTCAAGCAAATGTGCGAGTGGCTGTAATTGATCGGACGCTCCTATAGCACCGTGAAGCAGTAGTAAGTGTTGCATGACGTGAAGATAAAAAATGTGTGCATTGAAAAAGTAAGGCGCATGACAACGGTCATTAACTGAAATGATGATCATCATCTGCAAAAAAAATCAAAACGCCTTTCTTGCTTTCAATTTTATGAACGAAGCAGTAATAGTAAATTATACTACAGGAAACATCCTGACATTGGCAGAAGACCTTAACCATCTGTACTATGCACGGCTAAAGAATCTTTGTGAGGAAGCAAGTGCGCTTGCTCTTAAACTACGTGCAATAGAAATTGGTGGAACGTCCAACACAGAAGTTTACACGGTGCTTTGCGTCAATTTCACCAAACATTTGCGCCAGTATCAGGAGCAAAAAATAGAAACCATAGTCCCTTACATTGTGTCGCTGTCAGAGAAGGAAAAAAGCAACCACAATTGTCTCAACTGCACACACCAATGCCAGATCAATCATACTATGCACGTTAGTTTTTTGAAAGAGTCGCACGACTTCGCAAAAAGTCATTTGCAAAGGCTAAATAATGTTGCGGTTACAACCGATATAAATGATGAGTCGGCACAGCTCTACCAGTCGTTGCGAATAAAAATGTTTTTGATTGAAAGCGCTTTGATTGAAAGTTGTTTTCTGGAAGAAACTTTTCTAATTCCTGAAATTTTGCGTTTGCAAAAGGCTATAAATATTCTTACGCCCGCATAGCTTACTGCTTATTATTTTTTCAGTACAAAGGTTAGATTGGCTGTGTATTTTGAAAAATCCTTTATTTCAATTTGCATACTTTTTTCCTTTGCAAACGCTTCAATAAATGCTTTGCTGAGAAAGTGAAGTTCGTTTTGTGTTTTGTTGAATTTCATTATCCGTGTACTCCAAAACTCTGTATGTTTTGTACCCTTTATCCGGTTTTGCATTTCCGATACACCATCGCGCACTATTAGCAAACCGCCCTCATTTAGCGCTTCGTAACTCCGTTCTAAAACAGTTCTCTGCTGCTCAGGCAATAAATAATGCAGCACATCGCTAATAATAATTCCGTCACAAGTATTCAGTGCGTATTGCGTTAAGTCTCCCTGTTCAAAGAAAATATTTTCGTCGCGTAAAAAATTGTGCTGTGCCGTTTCTATTTTCTCTGCATCGTAGTCCACGCCAATAAACTTTCTTTCCGGTGCAGCCCAATGAAGCATGTAGGTCATAAAACCATAGCCACATCCCAGATCATAAAATTGTCCTTTACGCGGTAGCAATTCATGAAAAGGTTCGTAGTAGTTTTCCAGTTTGGTTTTGATGCGGCAATACCATTCAAGCGAAGGGCCTTTATAAGTGTAACTCCTCACCAACTGTTCATAGAAATACGAAGGCGTTTCATCCTGCCTTCTAATGTCTTCCAACTTGCCGCGCATCAACCGTGCTATTGCTTTTGTCTTTTCGCTGTAAGTGGCACCCATCGTTTTATCGTCGTGGGCAATACGTGGAAGAATATGAATGGAAACTGTTCCGTTTTTTAGCAACCAGTCGCCTTTTTGCATCGTGTAGTGAATGCCATGTAAAAGCAGCGGCACTATATCCAACTTCAATTTTTCTGAAATGAAAAACGCCCCCTATGAAACCGTTTTATCTTGTCATCGTAAGAGCGTGTCCCTTCTGGAAAAACCAAAATGGAATAACCTCTGTCAATAAGATCCTGCAAAGGTTCGAGACTATCTTCCGCACCTTCTGCTACAGGATAATATTCTGCCATTCGAACAACTGCACCAAACACCGGCGATCTCCAAACCCATTTGTTGGTAAGCAAAATAATTTTTGGGTGAAGCATGGTTGTGCAAAGAATATCGAGAAAGGAAGCATGGTTGGCAACGTAAATAGCCGGTGTGTGAAAATCTGCATGATCCCTTCCGAATATGCGAATCTTGACGTTGCGCATTATGTGCATCATACTCCAGGTATAAGCACTCAAAAATCTATGGAAAAGGTATTTGTTCTTCTCTTTCGCAAAGGGAAGCTTTGTAAGAATAAAACCTGCTATGGTTAATATCCACGAGCCGGTAAAAAAGTATGCAAATGCAAAAACTGATTTCAGAAAACTCCAGAGTGTAAATGGTAGCAATTTTTTGTTGGCTCTGTTTTGAATGAACCAGTTGAAAAGAAAGGGTTGAAGTGTTTGTGAAATAAATAAAACACAAAGCAATCCTGTAACAGAAATAAAAGCAATGGAGCGGAGAGCGGGATGCTTTGCAAGAAGCAACACACCTAGCCCGATAATAACCGTTGCTACAGACACATAAACCGCCGCGCGCACTGAAGTCAGTTTTTTACTTCCTGTCTTGTGTTTGTCCACAAGTCCATCCATCGTAAAGATGGCGTAATCGTCTCCCAAACCAAAAATGAGCGAAGAGATAATGATGTTCACAATGTTGAACTTTACCCCAATCAGCGCCATTAAACCAAGTATCCAAACCCATGAAACGATCATTGGTAAAAATGCCATGATTGCCAGTTCTATTCTTCCATAACCTATCAGCAAAGCAAAAAATACAATCATTGATGAGTAGAGCGCAATGTTGTTGAAGTCGTTATTGAGAATGCCTACCAGTTGCACCGCGCCTTGTTGTCTGTCAGTGACGGTAACTGAATTTTCATTCGAAAAAACATCAAACACTGTTTGCCTGTGTTCCTGTGGCACACGGAGTGAGGCAATCGCATAATGGCTATTCGTATCGCCTGAAAATCCCCCTGGGAAAAATGATTTTAAAGTTTTGGAAGCCTCCGCATCAAGCGGCACATAGTCCATATCAAGACGATCATAAAAAGCGCCAAACGCAGCTGTATTGAATCCATGCAAAGGCGCTGCTAATTCGATAGTGTTTGCTACTTGTTGTTTCTTTTCGGCTGTCCAGTACGCACGCCATTTTGCTATTCTTCTTTCTTGTTCTGCTACGGAAGGAAATAAGTTTACAGGATTGGAGGCACTTTTAATAAATCCTTTGGCACTTAAGTCATCCACTTTCTTATTTACCGATTCAAGTTTTTGCAAAGCCTCTTCTTCGGTCTCACCATTTGCCACAACAAACACAGAACCTAAAGCCATTGCATTTGCATTGCTGATCTCTTCCTGCGCTTTTTCAAGTCTCGGCGACAAATAATTAAGGTGCATCAAATCGCTGTCGAATTCCACATCATTTGCGAAATACAACATCACCGGAGTCAGTAAGAAAATGCAGAGTATCAGCCACTTATTTTTCTCTGGCCGCCACTGCCCTACTTTATCGAAAACTGTAGGCTTTGTTTCAACTTGCTTTTTGCCAAAGGGAAAATGCGGAAGAAAAATAAGTGTGCAAAGTGCTGCTCCGGCAAGGCTTCCTGCGGCAAACAAACCGAGGTCTTGCAAAATAGGAGTGCTGGCAAAGCGAAGCGAAAAGAATGCTGCAATAGTGGTGAAACTACCGATGGTAAGTGGATGCGATAGCTCTGCAATAGTGGTGGGCAAATCTTTTGCATGTCGTAAATGCGAAAGAAAGTGAATGGAAAAATCTATAGCGATACCCAGTATTATTGCGCCTGCGCCAAGTGCAATTATAGAAATAGATCCCTGCACCAGATAAACTACTCCCAACCCCATTGCGGCCCCATATATCACTGGCACAAGCAAAAGCAACGGCGTTCTTTTTCTTCTGAAAAAATAATAAGTGAGAGCGAGTAAAAGAATAACCGTAACTGAGAGCGTAACGATTGTATCGGTTCTGAGTTGCGAGGCATTGCCTGCTGCTACTGCCGGCCCACCGAAATACGCAACATGAATATCGGGATGCTGTTCTTGCCATACATCCATGTCATCATTCAGCGCGTCAAAAAACGTTGCGTTTTTCCCTGTTTCGGAGGCTTTGTAAAATGGCTTTAGAAAGAAGGTAAGTTGCCTCTGGTTGTTGTTGAAAAGATAGCCATCATACAGTTCGTAGTTAGGATCGAATTGAAGTGCATTTAGTTTCTTCCACACCAGCCCTGTCATCCCTATCGGGTCTTGCGCTATAAATTGCTTCATCACTACACTGGCCGGAGAAAGCAATACCTTTTTGTTTTGCGCCAGCGTATTATTTATTGCTTCGGGAGTAGTAAGACTGTCAAGCCGTTTAAAATCATCTTCGGTAAGAAATACAGGAAGGTTGTTTTGAAAAATATCAACAATCGCTTCCTCCTGTCCACCGCCCACCTGAAAAGAAACGGTATCAATCCACTCTTTGTGCTTTGTAAAAACTTGCTCATTAAACTGCTGCGCAGCACGTATCAAACTATCGGGGTCTGTTTGAGTGCTGTCTTTTAGCGACATTAAGAAAATCACCTGTTCGCCAGCCTGCGTATTGCTGATAACATTGTTCATGGCTTTGATCGCCTTGCTGTCGGGCAACATACTGGTGATGTCTTCCTTCAGTTTTATCTGCAATGCAAGTGCAATCCACAAACCAAGCGTTCCAAAAAACAGGAGCCAGCAAAGTGCTTTGCGTCGGGACAAATAATGGTAAACGGATACAAAAATCTGCTGCATTTCAATTCAATATCCGCTCAATGCGAACAGGTGTAATTTTAGAGACGCGCAAATTTCTAAAAATATCCTGTTATACCCACTACGTATCGGTTCACAATTAATGGGGAGGGGTTTTATAAGTGAGAAAAAGCCAAAAGCCACTGAGTTTCAGCGGCTTTTGTTTTCTTATCCTTGACTAATATACGCCTCTTTTATTCCAGTCATACTTATCCTTAATATCACTATTACGTTTCGAAAGGTCTGAAAGCATTGCATCAATGCGTGCTTTATCAAGCCATTGACCGTTAGCGAAAACACCTGCAATTTTCCTTATGTTCCTAATATCCTCAAGAGGATTAGCATCAAGCAATACCAGATCTGACAACTTCCCAACTTCAACAGTTCCAGCAATGCCATCTATACCGAGCCATATTGCCGGTAAGAATGTGGCGGAGTTTAATGCCTCTTCAGGTGTTAATCCAGCCCCAACCAAAAGCTCTAACTCATCATGAAGGGAAAACCCCCAAACTACGCCCGATATCCCCGCATCTGTTCCTGCAACAATAGGAACACCTATACTCTTTAATGCCTTCACTAAACCGTTATTAAATTCTATCATTCTTTCAAGACGGGCGAGGCTCTCTGAAGTAGCATTCTTGTTATAATTATTTGCAGTTAGCCATTTGCTTTGCAAAAGTGGGTGCACATATGGTAGGCTGGGCAATGCTCTTACGCTATCAAGAGAACGACCTTGATTGGCTATAGAAACTATTGTAATCAAGGTTGGAATCACCCACGTTCCATTTTCTTTTGCTAGCTGAGCAAGATATTTGACATCCTGAATACTGTCTTTTTCTGTCTGCTTAAAAAATTCCTCGGCATGGGCTACCATACCGAAATTAGGTACAAAAGCTTTTTCTATTTTTCCTTTGAATGCATTAGGAATATGTCCAACTACTTTCATTCCCTGATTGTTCGCCTCATCAACGATCGCGTGGTAAGTTTCAATATTAAGTTGAGAGTAAACTTTGACGAATTCGTATCCCTCTGCTTTTGCAATACGAACGCTTTGTCTTGCATCTGATGGAGTGTTGGCTATTCTGCCCTCTCCGCTTCCACCATTTATCATAGCCGCCAGTGCAATTCGGGGGCCTATTACAGTCCCTCTTAAAATTTCATTTCTTTGACCGAAATGCCCTGCCCGTGAATTGAGGTCAAATATCGTTGTAACACCGTTAGCAAGGAATGGTGTCATAATATCCTGTGTATTAGTAAAAATAGCGGCAACGCGGGTTGGATGTGTTGCATTGAAATGTCCATCTACAGGTATATGCACATGCATATCTATTAGTCCGGGGATAAGCCATTTTCCATGTCCGTCTATAATTTCGGTATTATCTGGGATTGGTTTATTGATGGATATTATTTTGTTGCCCTCAATTACAATTGTTGCGTTTTTAAAAACTTCTTTACGTGCGGTCATCGAAATAATATTCACATTCTTGATAGCATAAGTACTTGGTTTAGCTTCTGAACGCTTGAAGCATGCTATGACCGTAACAAAAAGGAATAAACTGAAAACACAATGCAGATGTTTACAACGCATGGCTAATCCAACTTAAATTATTCATAAGATAAAAAGTGAAACTAAAAAGAATGATTCTATATCCAAATAGAATAAAAAGTGAAAGCCGCTACAGTAGCGGCTCCACGTTCTGTGATCCGGATTGGATTCGAACCAATGACCCTCAGCTTAGAAGGCTGATGCTC
>CALMWT010000081.1 GCA_937870855.1 uncultured Taibaiella sp. | reverse complement strand
TTCGGATAAAGGCACTTCCCTTTTTCAAAGCATACTGCGCACCCACGTAATTTCCCAGCATATTGGCAGCGGCAACCGGTAGAGCGATTGACCATACTATATGACCCTTTACAAAAAAGAAAGAAAGTGCGGATAGATTGGTAACGCAGTTAATCAATTTTGCATTGGCAGAAGCATGAAGAAAGTTGTAGCCAAATAGCACAACGAACGCGAAGATGAGAAAGCTGCCAGTTCCCGGCCCTATCAGCCCGTCGTAAAAACCGATGATTCCGCCAGTGCCCAAAGCATAGAGGTAATATTTGGTTTTTGAAAGCTGCTTTTGGGTGTGATGCAGCCCAAGCTCTTTTTTAAAAAGTGTGTAAAGCAATACGAGTACAAGGGCGGTAATGATAAAAGGCATGAACTGCTCTTTGCGAATATAACTCACACACATTGCGCCACCTAACGAACCCACTAACGCAGCAGCAATACAAACCGACAAATGCTTCCAGTCAATTTTTACTTTTCGCAGGTAACGAACAGTGGCAACAGTAGTTCCGAAAAAAGAAGCGGTTTTGTTGGAAGCAAGAGTTTGCACCAGACTTAGTTGCGGCATTAGAAGAAAAAATGCAGGAAGTTGGATAAGCCCACCGCCGCCTACCATGGCATCAATAAAGCCAGCGAGGAAAGCGAACAGGCACAGCACTTCCAGCATAGAAAGAATTATTTACCCTTGAATTCCGGCTTTCTTTTTTCGAGAAAAGCATTTACACCTTCTTTGAAGTCGAACGTAGCGCCGGCTTCTACCTGCACTTTCTTTTCGCGCTCCAGTTGTTGTGGCAAAGAGTTGTTGTAAGATTCATTCAGTAATCGCTTGGTAAGACCAATTCCCTTCGTTGGCATCTGCGCAAGTTGCATTGCCAGCTTTTTGCTTTCTGTTTCGAATGCTTCATCGGCAAAAGTTTTGAAGATCATTCCCATCGCAACAGCATCTTGTGCGTTTACCTTATCTGCTGTCATCATTAGCGCTGCGGCTCGTTGCATACCTATTAATCTGGGAAGAAAGTAAGTGCCGCCACTGTCGGGTATTAAACCAATTTTACTAAAAGCCTGAATGAAGGATGCGCTTTCATTGGCAACAACAATATCGCAGGCAAGTGCAATGTTGGCTCCCGCACCGGCAGCTACACCATTCACAGCTGCAACGATTGGCTTTTCAATTTTGCGTAATCGAAGTATGATTGGATTGTAATGTTCCTCCACAATCTTTTCCATTTCAGGTCCATCGGGGTCGGTTGCTTCTGCAAGATCTTGTCCCGCGCAAAAAGCTTTTCCAATTCCTGTAATAAAGATGCAACGAACGTTTTCATCCTTTTCACAGACGTCAAGATGTTGTTGTAATGCAAGTGCCATTTCACGGTTGAAACTGTTGAACTTTTCCGGACGGTTAAGTGTGAGGTAGGCAACGTTGTTTTCTATCTCAAAAAGGACTGTGCTCATTGACTGATGTTTATTGTGGCAAATGTAACGGTCGCCTTTGAAAATCGAAATCTTCTACTTTCCTGCAACCTTCACCCTTATCCCCTCACTATGGCTCGAAAACTCCGGTGCGTACATACATTGTATAGTTGCAATGCCGTTCGAGAAATCACCGGTTTGCTGTACGAAAACAGGATACTCAAACACATACTTTCCTTTGCGTAAGTAGTCAAAGAAGAAGTTCGTAGAAACGTCTTTGGTGCTTTGGTAATAACCGAGTCCGCCCTGCCATTTATAACTGCTGATTATATTTACCGGTTCAAATGCGGAAGCGCGCATGTCTTTGAGATGCACATACTCCATGTCGCGGTCAACAATGATCTCAATGCGGGAAATCACTTTATCGCCAACCTTTAAAGGATTGTTTTCCGTAATTGGAACAAGCTCCAAACCTCTTGCTGTATTGCGTTCTATGAATAGTTGCTTCTTTATTTCAAGCGGTGTTTTTGCAGAGGCAATTTTATCTAAGTTCTCGAAGTATTGCCAGTAAACTGCACCCCAGCTTGGTAATGTTGAGTTTTGAGTTTTGAGTTTTGAATCGTCCTGATTGTCTGAAACAGTTAGTACAATATTTCCGTGTTCTGGTTTTATTTCATTTCCCGCATACCGCACTTTAAAATATCCGCTTCCGGCTTCATTTTTTTGCTCTTCACTTCTGATGGCTTTATCACCTAATTGTATCACTACTTTCGGTTCATTAGTCAGCCAATCTGTTCCGCTTAACAACAAAGCATAACAAGCATCAGCAGTAGCCTTCGTCGTCTCCCAGCTATTCGTTTGCTTGTTTTTCAACAGCCAGATCTTCATCGCATCTACAGAAGCATTGTCGTTAGCCACTTCTTTAAAAGTTTCTATCAGCAAAGCTTGCGCTTCGATCGGGGCATCGTACCACCAGTAGCTATAACCGCGCTGCATCCAATACATACCCATCTCTTCTTTGCGGATGGCAGTTTCTTTAAGCGACTGAATAATGGATTTGGGTGTTTCTTTATCGTTTGCGCGATGCAAGGCAATAGCGATCATTCCTTTCATGTATGGATTGAATTTCGCCCAATGCTTTGCCGCTTGTGATTTGTAATAGTTGTAAGCGGTTTTATTTGCTGCTTCTATTGGTTGAGAAAAAAAGCTACGCATGTACAAGTATTGCACTTCGGTGTAGCCAATGTTTTGTGCATCCAGCTTCGCTTTACTGCGAACGAGTAAATCATAGCTTTCCTTCGTTTCCCTGTCGAGATAAGGCAGCGCTCTTGCAAGAAGCTGTTGCGTAATTCCTTTACTGTCCTTTACGCCTAGGTGCTTCAGCCGACCAAGACCTGTAATTATATACTGGGTAATGAAACGATCCGGTCTCATGCCTTTAAACCATGGAAAACCACCCTCCGGTAACTGCATGTCTTTTAATTTACGCATGGTTGCATCCAGGTCTTTTGAAAGTTTATAGGTATCGAACAATTGACCGAGACGTTTACGTTGTTCACTTTCTGTTTTGGCTTCCATTACCCAAGGTGTTTCTTCGAGCAAAGCAGATTTTAGTTCCTGATTTTTTTCAAGCGGTGAAGAAAAACTTGAAAACATTGCTTCCTCTTTCCACTTGTCGAAGATTGCTTTGATCTTCGGTGATTGCTGAACGATATGTGCAGCAAGAGCTGTGGCATAATAACGATTGAACACCTGCTCGGCACATTCGTAAGGATATTCCATAAGGTAAGGCAAAGATTGCACGGCATACCAGGCAGGATTTCCCGTGTACTCAACGGTCAATGCATTATGTACCAGGGTTTTGCTGGAGTTTGAATATTTTAGTTTGTCGAAAGAAAAGTTCTTAGTTCCATTGCCATTGATCCATAAAGGCAGCGTTTCTGTTACGAGCATTCTATTGGTGATGACAGGAACTACGTTCTCTTCGCCATCAGTAAAATCTCCCGACCGTGCAAGTATGCGAATCACCACAGGCTCATACATGCTTTCAGGCACATGTAATTTCCAGCTTGCTGTAGTGCTTTGTCCTTTTGCTACAGAGAAGCTTTGATCTTTTTGCTGCAAGCGGAAGGGCAGATGAACGGGTTGCATAGTAGTAGCATTAAGTAATTCGATAGTTGCTGTTCCGTTCAGGTCTTTATCGCTTAGGTTACTGATCTTACTACTGATAACGATCTCATCTCCTTGTCTTAAAAACCGTGGAAGGTTCGGCATCACCATCAAATCTTTTTGTGTCTTTACACTTCCCTTTAGCATACCCCGACTCATGTCTTTGGTATGAGTAAAAGCCATGAGCTTCCATTCTGTGAGCGCTTCAGGGATGGTGAATTCTATGCGGATGTTTCCTTCATTATCTGTTTTTAAATGCGGAAAGAAGAAGGCGGTTTCTTGAAGGTTTTTGCGAACAGGAAAGTCTTTTTGAGGACTATTAGAATTAGCTTTTGCTTCTTCAGCTCTTTCTAAAGACGGAGGTGTGAATTTTACATTTGCTGCTGCAACTTCATCTTGTGATTGCGAAGCGGTTGCCACTCCTCGCGCAACTTTATATGAGACTCTTGCATCCTTTGCTTCCACTTGTAACTGAATACCATCAATGCCAAACCTTTGCCCGTCAGGGCTAAGAAGTTGATCATAACGTTTTTCAGTGTGCGCTAAAGGTTTTGTTTTATAGAAAGCCATCTGCCTACTATCACTCTGCCCAAAACCCAATCCATTCCAATTGCTATTTGCATACAATGAAGGAAATAAGCCATATACATTCCATTCATGCGGACGGAAAGCGTCGAGTGATGCATCATATAAAGTCGCTACCATTTCTGCAGCGAGTTTTTCTTTCTTGTTGCCGCGTACTACCATCGTCCATGTTTCTTTTGCGCCAGGCAATAGCTTATCGCGGTGTGTTTCCCAGCTAATGTTCAGGTCTTTGTTGCTCCACGGCACATTGATGACTGCTTGCTGTTGATAAACACGGTTTTCCTTTACAGTAATGTAATTCACCAACACTCCGCCTCTGTCAGTTTCTGTAATGGAAGCCTCTCCCCGGCCCTCTCCGGGGGAGAGGGTGACGTGTTTGGTGGTGCTTGAATTTGTTCGTGTTATCTGTTGGATGGTGTGTAATTGTTCATAACCGGTAATTGCAAACCAGGTTGCTTTTTCGCCAGGCTCTTTTTGTTGCGATTGAGGTAATACAACCAGCGCTTCATTAGTCTTTCCTTCATTGCGTTCGCTCCATACCTGCACATATTTTTTCTCTGTCAGTTTTTTGCCGCTTTTATCCGTTGCGGTTACTTCAATTACATACCAGCCATTCTCGTTCCATGTTTTTGATGGCACTATTACCAATCCTTCTTTTGTTGTTTTGATACTGCGCTCCAAAGTGGTGCGTTCAATATTCCATTTCAGATGGTTGTCCTCATCGCGATACACATCATTCGGAAAATAGCTTTTAAACGAAAGGCTGTCCATGATAAACTGATCGGGCGTTTGCCACAATCTTTTTCTCAAAACAGTTAGTGGTTGCTTCAGTTTTGAAATTTTCACTTGCAAATCAGTTGCTACAAACTGATCGTTCAGGTTTACAGAAGTGATGCTTATAGAATCAAGGTCTTCAGGTCTTGCTTTGTCGGGAATGTTGATAGCAAGCTGCAAGGAAGTATAGCCTACGCTCACCATCGAATTGCTGCTTCTTGTTTCGCCGTTTATATCAGTTACATCAGCAGAAACAGTGTAAGTGAACACAGGCAAAGATTGCGGATCAACTGCAGGATCGGGGAGTGCGTTGAAATCAATTTTGAAACTTCCGTTTTGGTCTGTTGTCGTAACACCATTGACAATTTCCATTTGTGGCGAGCGCGGGAAACCCCAGCGATAAGCATACCACCAGTAAGGGAAACGTGCGTTGCGCACCACGCGATATTTTACTGTTGCATTGTCAATATTATTGCCTGCATACGCAACTGCTTTTCCTGAAACAGTAATTGTTTCATTCAACGCATACGCCTTCTTCAGTGTATCGAACGAAACAGAAAACTTTGGTCGCTTGTATTCTTCCACGGAAAAATCTGCACCGCCGTTTTCATTTGCGATACGCATATTGCCAGTAAGCAAACCTTGAGGCGCTGTGAAGCTGCCGGAGAAAGAACCGAATTCATTTGTTGTAAAAGTTTTGCTTTCTACTTTCTGACCGTTTACATCGTAAAGAACCACAGTTGTTGTTTGGTTAGCTATCACATTGTTCTTTCTTCCACCATTTTCTTTTCGCAGCATAATGCCTTTGAAAAAAATCGTTTGTCCGGGACGATAGATGGAACGGTCGGTGAAGAAGAATGTTTGCTTTTCCGGTTTGCTTTCCTGCTGATGATTGTAGCCCGAAAAATAACCCGCAAGCATCACAGTGTCTTTGCCATGGCGAATACGAATAGCATTGTTGTTGTCATTGTTTTTATCGTAAATGAACTTCCCGTTTTCGTCTGTAGTAAGGGTGCTTGTTTTTACCAGGTCATATCCACGAATGTTGTCGTTGTAACGCTGGCGGTAAAAATCAACATTGGCGTTTTTTATTGGATCACCCGTTTTTCTGTCGAGTGCAAAGCCTTGTCCGTTGCCGCTTATAGCGCTGAGCCGTGAAACCTGAAATACCGCATAGCTCAGTATGTTGTCTTCTTTTTCAAAATTTTCTTTGCTGCTAATGATAAGTGCATAAGCGCCGTTTTTCAATGCATCAATCTTCACTTCGGCGCTGTGGCGTTCATAATCTTCGGTTGCAGGAAGGTTCACATTCCATTCCTTCAATGCGCGAAATGCAAGTATTTCTTTGTTCAGGTTTTGCGTATAGCCATAATGACTCCCGATGTATTTGTTCTGCGCATTGTTGAGCTTTACAAGTCTTATCCAAACCTTCGGCACATTGCGGTAAGAGATCAATATTTTTGAGGCTTCATCAGGCAATACGACTTCTTCAATTGTTACGTTCAAATCCTTTGATAGAATTTGCTGCAACAACTGCTTTGCAAGAATACCGCCTTCGCTTTCTGGGAATTTCGCAATGATTTTTTCCAGCCGCTCTTTTATTGCAGGATAATTCTGTGGGTTTCTTTCCATGTCGCCGAAAGACTGATCGAAATCCATCCTTGTGCGCTCTGTCGTCATCATCAATTGCGCTATGCGAAATGAGGCAAGTGCAGATAAAGAATTGTCGCTGTGTTGTTGTTCTATTCTTTCCAACGCCTGCTTGTACAATTCTTTTTTATCAGGATGAACCGAGTTATTGTACGCGAATTGCAAACGGTGCATGTCTGCATCAATGAAGGCATCTTTATTCCCATCATCACTATGCAAGGAAAGAATACGCTGATACAATTTCAATGCTTGCCATTGCAGCGATGTTGAATCTTGCGTTTTGAAATTCGCAGTGATGAATTCATTTGTGGCACCAAAAGCTTTCGCATCATTCATCACAAAAGCAAACGCAGGTTTTGTGATGTCCTTCTCATTGTTTTCAAAATATTCCAGCGCACGAAAAGCAAGGAGATCGAAAAGTGTAGGACGAAGATTTCTCGTGTTCACACCTTTGATAAGAATAGGATCGTATTGCTCAATTTTTATTTGCTCCAATTCTTTAGAACGAGACAATGAAGCGAGATATAATGATGATGCTTTTTCAAAAAACCTATTTGCATCCCATTGTTCAAAATCCTCGATACCTGTGTTAGCACTCACTTTTGTGCGATCTAAAATCTTCCAGCGGTACTGCTGATAATAATTCCAATAAAGCTGCGCAGCGATGCTTTGCCAGATGGCATTGTTGGGAAACGATGCAGTTGTAGCATTTTGCTCCGCCTTCTTTATCGCATCTTGAAACGCTTCTTCATTTCTTTGGAAGTCTGCACTCATCAGATAGAGTTGCGCTTTCACCATTTGCACCTGCTCGTTTTTTTTACTTGCCCGATCATAAATGGATTGAGCAATTTTTGCTGCGCTTTCGGGAAAGCCATTTTGCAGCAGCGAATCGGCGCGTTTCCATTCTTTAGAATAAGGCTCATTTTCGGGCTGAGCTAAAAGAAAAAAAGGAGCAAGAAGAAATACGAATAACAGAAGATGTCGTGTCATAGAACTTTGTCTGTATAAACAAAGATAAGGATGCAAGTTCGCGCACCTTTCCATAACGGGAGGGTTGTTAAAATAGGAGACTACGTTTTAACACGGAGAAAAATATACGGGTTTTGGGGTATTGCAACTCTTCCATTATTGCCAAACATTTGCATTTAAAATTCATCCTTTATGAAAAAACTATTGAACTACGCTATTTTAAGCGTAATGGTATTGGGTACTGCTATGACCTCTTGTAAGAAAGATAGCAATAACGGTGGAGGTAGTGTAAGTGCTGGCAGTTTAACTCCAGGACAATCTATCGTTAAGGCGAATATCAGTGGCGCACATTCCACCAGTTATGAGTCCACAACAATTATGAGTCAAGCTACCAAAGCGGGAAATCTGATTATGCTTACTTCGGTTAAACAACCTGCATTGCCAGACCTGACGGTTGATCAATTCATAATTTATTTGCCTGCAGATATTCAAACAGGTACTTTTAAAACTACCGACATTACAGCAGCAGGGGGTGGAATTTTTACATTTGCTCATACCGCAAGTGCAGGTGGAACAGCTAAAGGCTGGCAGGCAGATCCAGATGGAGAAACTGTTTTCAACTTCACTATCACTAAAGCAACAGCTACAGAAATTGAAGGAACATTTACAGGTGAAATGAGCAACGATAACGACAATACTAAAGTGAGTGCAACAGGCAGTTTTGCAGGAAAATTCCAATAAACTTTTTCCTAAAAGAATGACCCTCGCATCGCTGTGAGGGCCATTCTTTTTAAGCGAAAATTCAAGAACTATTTTCTTTGTCCCGTCCAAATGCCGCCTATACCAACAGAGTCTGCAACCCAGGTACCCGATACAGTATTACTACTAATTTGCCCCGTAAAATTGACTGAGTAACTAAGCAAGTTGAAAGAAGCAGAAATAGCACCAGCGTCTGTGACTGTACCCGTAACATTGAATGAGAACGTAGGAGCGAGTGAAGAAGATGCTGTCCCCGTAAAAATTCCTTCCGACGAAATATCTCCTTTCCAGGTTCCATTATCTACTCCTGAATAAGTGCCTTCCCACTGTCCCTGATGCGGAAATCCGTTGTCTTTTTTCTTGCAGGCAAAAAATGTAACCGTGCATAATAAAATGGTAAGTAAATATCTCATAAAGTCTGTGTTTGAGATAAAAATAGATAACCTATTTCTCAAATTGTCTTTTCCTGAGACTTTTCTGCTTGTTCCCGCTTCCAATATTTTTCCATTACAAAAGTGCCGAACGGAATTATTGAAGCGATCATGGCAATTGCAAGCCATTTGAATTTCATTTTGTATTCTTCCATCACCCAGACGGCCAAGCCACCAAAAGCCACGAAGAGCGCACCATGTGCGCCTCCCACAATACTTACCGCTTTGGGCATATCTGCGAAGTATTTCAGGGGCATTGCAACGAACAACAAAACAAGATAGGAAATGCCTTCCCAGAAGGCTACTCTTCTAAACCAGGTAAATGAATTCATAAGCTACTTGACAAGAATATAATTTTCAATGTCCTTTTTGGTGATTTTTTTGTCGGACAAAATGATGAGCCGCTCAATAACGTTGCGAAGTTCGCGGATATTCCCAGTCCAGTTATAATCCTGCAAAGATTTAACAGCGTCTTTTTCAATCTCTTTTGGTGTTTGTTTGTATTCTTCGCTGATGTCTTTAAGAAAATGGGCAATGAGGGACGGAATATCATCTCTGCGCTCATCTAAAGAAGGAACATGAATGAGAATAACGCCAAGACGGTGATACAAATCGAGGCGGAATTTTTTTGCCTCCACTTCTTCCATCAGGTTTTTATTAGTAGCGGCTATCACACGCACGTCCACTTTTATTTCTTTCTCGCCACCTACGCGAGTAATTTTTCCTTCCTGCAATGCACGTAAAACTTTTGCCTGTGCATCGAGGCTCATATCGCCTATCTCATCCATGAAGAGTGTCCCTCCACTTGCCTGCTCAAATTTTCCAATGCGCTGTTTAATGGCGGAGGTGAAAGAACCTTTTTCATGTCCAAACAATTCACTTTCTATTAGCTCGGAAGGAATTGCTGCACAGTTCACTTCTATCAAAGGTGCGTTGCTGCGATTACTCAGTTCATGTATTCGCCTTGCTACAAGTTCTTTTCCTGCGCCGTTGTCGCCCGTTATCAAAACTCTTGCTTCAGTGGGTGCAACCTTTTCAATCGTTTCTTTGATCTTCACCATTGGTGCTGAATCACCGATCATTTCACTGGCTTTCGAAATTCTTTTACGCAGTTGCTTGGTCTCAGCCACCAGCAATTTTTTGTCCATGGCATTGCGAACGGTAATGAGCAAACGGTTAAGATCAGGTGGCTTTGAGATATAATCGTAAGCACCTTTTTTCACTGCGTCAACAGCGGTTTCTATGGTTCCGTGCCCGGAGATAACTATGAAGGGAATGTCGGGCTTCAGTTCTTGTGCTTTCTGCAGCACTTCAATGCCATCCATCTTTGGCATTTTGATGTCGCAGATAATGCAGTCGTAAGTGTTGTCTTCAATTTTTTTCACACCTTCTGCACCATCGGCGGCTTCATCCACTTTAAATCCCTCGAATGTGAGTATTTCATTTAGCGCCTTGCGGATCGCTTTTTCATCGTCAATTACGAGTATTGTTTGTGCCATGCGTTAAAAATTCAAAAGTGAAAATTCAAAAAAACTTGTGATCAATTACTTTAGCGCGTCTTTACTATACTTTACCGTCTTCTTCAGTTTTCCATTCTCATCATATTCTTTCCAAGCACCTTCTTTTTGTCCACTTGCATATTTTCCTTCAGCCTTAATATTTCCATTCTCATAAAATTCTTTCCAGAGGCCTGTCTGTTGGTTGTTTTTGTATAGACCGTAATCGCTCACTTTCCCATTTTTATGATAGGCTGCTACTTCGCCTTCAATTTCGCCAAGCTTGTAAGTGTATTCTGCAGCTTTCTCTCCACTATCGTAATACCATATCGTTTTGCCATCGCGCCGATCCATGTTGTAGTTGGCTTCTTCCTGCGGTTTGCCATTGGGATAGCGCTTGTTGAAATGTCCGTGCTTCTTTCCTTCTGAGTAATAAATTTCCTCTGTCAAAAAACTGTTGCCCGTCTGGTACACTCGTTTTGGGCCTTCGAGCAAATCATCTTTATAGTGCTCCACTAACTCGGTACCACCTTGTTGATTTACCAAAAAATGAACGCCATCCCGCTTTCCGTTTTTGTAATTCGCAATCTCCTGTGGATAGCCATTGTCCCAATAACTTGTCCATGTGCCTTGCTTTACGTTGTTATGATTGTACCCCTCTGCAATTACATTGTTTCCTTTTTTTACCTGAAGAAATTCCCATCCATCGCGGTCTTTTCTACGAAGTGTATCCAACGGTTGGGCAGTTATTGCTTCACTTAAAAAGCATGAAATGAGTGACGCAAAAAGCAACTGTTTCAATAACATTGACGGAGATTTTTGTGGTCGCCAATTTATAGCATTTGAAAACAACAACAGATATTGAGAAACATTTTTAGCAAATCAATAGAACAAATATCCATGCGCGGCTTATCGTCCTAACTTGCATTCAAATTTCATTTTATGGCGAAGACTGTTTTGCACCCCGCAGATTCGAGAGGTCATCTTGACCATGGCTGGCTCGACACTTACCACAGTTTTTCTTTCGGAAGTTGGCACAATCCTGAACGGGTGCATTTTGGTGAATTGCGTGTATTGAATGACGATTATGTAAAGGGTGGATTTGGATTTGGAAAACATCCGCACGATAACATGGAGATCATCACTGTAGTTTTGAAAGGAGCATTAGAACATCAGGATAGCATGGGGCATACCGAAGCCATTCATGTAAATGAAGTGCAGGTAATGAGTGCCGGCAGCGGTATTACCCATAGCGAGTATAACCACAACAAAGACGAAGATGTAAATCTGATTCAGATATGGATATTTCCGAAGGAAAGAAATGTTGCGCCACGGTACGAACAAAGAGTCTTTGACGCAAACGAACGGGTCAACAGGTTGCAAATGCTTGTGTCGCCCATTGATAGAAATGACGACGGACTAAAAATTCATCAGGATGCATGGATTTACCGAACGCAGTTGGAAAAGGGAAAAAGTATAAATATGGAACTTAGTGGATCGCAGCACGGAGTCTATGCTTTTGTGATTGAAGGAAGTATTTCCTTGAACGGAACTCAACTGGAAAAACGCGACGCAATGGGCATCTCGGATGTGACCCATATAGACCTGAGTGCAAATGAAAATGCCGATATCTTGCTTTTAGAAGTACCAATGTATGCGTGATTTATTATCTTTCTGAATTTATGAAAGACATTACGAAGCATTACAGCAATGGCGACATCACAGTTGTGTGGAAGCCCGGACAATGTGCGCACTCTGCATTGTGCTGGAAAGGATTGACCAATGTTTTCAATCCAAAACACCGCCCGTGGATAAAAATGAACGGCGCATGGACCGCAGAAATTATTGCACAGGTAGAACAATGCCCGTCTGGAGCGTTGAGCTATTTCAGAAACGCTGCTACCGAAAATGTATTCGATCTTACTTCAAAGGTTGAAACAAAGGTAGAAGTGACCAGCAATGGTCCGCTAATAATACATGGGGGCATCACGGTAAAACACAAAGATGGCAGCGAAACCCAACACAATAGTGTCATAGCAATTTGTCGTTGCGGTGCATCGGGTAATAAGCCCTATTGCGATGGATCGCATGTCAGGATTAATTTTAAGGATGAATAATTGAACTATCTGCAAACCATAGCGCGGCTGGAAAAAAGATTACTGCAACCACTCCCCGGTTTCAGGGCGCACCAGCGAATGCTTGCACGAGTAAAGGAAATGCCACAGCAAATACCTGATTCTGCAAGATCAAGTGCAGTTTTGAGTTTGTTATTTCCGCACCAAGATGAGTTGCATGTGTTACTCATTCAACGAACAGAAGACGGCCACGCGCATAGTGGGCAAATAAGTTTTCCCGGCGGCAGGCAAGACCCCACCGATGCCGACCTGCGAGCGACAGCATTGAGAGAAGCAAATGAAGAAGTGGGCATTATGTCTTCCGATGTGGAGATACTCGGCTCGCTGACGCAATTGTATATTCCGGTGAGCAACTTTCTTGTATATCCTTTCGTTGCTTTTGCTGAAAGAAAACCTGAATACAATTTGTGTAAAACAGAAGTAGATCGGGTGATAGAAGTGCCATTGAAAGAAATTTTATCGGACGAACGAAAAACGATAGCGCGTGTTACTTCTCCGGCTGACAAAAATTTTGTGCGGAATGTAAATGCTTACCAACTACAAGATGGCTCCATCATTTGGGGCGCTACAGCGATGATACTTTCGGAACTGGAAGTGGTGTTGGCCGAGTTCGCCAGATAGTTTCGCACAAGAAGAAAAGCATAACCTCCATAGTTTTATTTCACACAGGGTACACAGAGAAAAAGAGACACAAAGAAATCATCTTGGTAATCCCTTAATCTTTCTAATCCCGGTTCAGAGAGTTTTTGCTCGCAAAGGGGCGGAGACGCAAAGGTCTTAATTTAAGTATCGTTTACTAACCCTCTTCCTTTTTAGGCACCGTTCTAAACACTACATCCCAAAGCACAGAACTTACACCAAAACCTTTGTCTTCGGTTTTGTAATGATGTAAATGGTGGTTGCGCCAAAGTGCCTTTAAAATTTTGGGCGGGGCAAATGCATGGATGGCGTAGTGCATAGAGCCATACATAATGTAACCAAACAGAAAACCAGGAAAGAACGCAAGTGCAAACCATCCCATCAAACCATACATTCCGAGAAAAATAAAAGAAGCAATAATAAGGCTTGGCACAGGCGGCATAAATAGGCGTTCTTTATCGCGGGGATATTCATGATGTACGCCGTGCATTGTGTAAATGAATTTTTGCGCACGCGGACTTTCAGCTACAAAATGAAAAAGATACCGGTGCATCACATACTCAAACAAACTCCAGAAAAGCGCACCGCCAATAAAAAGTAAAATTTCGGAAGAAATCGTCAGGCTTTTGTAGGCCGTGCCATAATAAAGCATTAGCGCAATGATGGGAAAGTAAATACTATAGATCACAATGGGATGAGTTTTGGTCATCATCTCCATGTAGTCGCTCTTAAATAATCGTGCTTGTCCTTTATTTTTTATCTTCTCGAAGTGCATAGGCTGGTAAAACGGTAAATCAAAAATAGCGAAGCTTTTTCTTTTCTTACTTTAAGCTTTCACGACTCTGGCTCATCTTCCAGCCATTCAGTGTCAATCTTTTTTTGTTTTGCTCTATCTATCCATAAAAGTAATGCCGGCTGTAGCGTAAGGTTTGTAATCATTGCCAGGAAAAGCGTAAGTGAAGTGAGGTAGCCGAGCGATTTTGTGCCGTCGAACTCGGAAAGTGCAAATACGCCAAAGCCAGCAATAAGAATAAGCGAAGTGTAAATGATGCTCAGCCCTGTATCGTGTATGGTTCGTTTTACGGTAGCAGCTATGTTGTCGTCATGTCTTGCTAACTCTTGCTTAAAGTTTACCAGAAACCGGATGGTGACATCTATGGTGATGCCGAGCGCCACACTAAATACGAGTACAGTGGAAGGTTTGATAGGAATACCTACCCACCCCATAATTCCTGCGGTAATAAGCAAAGGAACAATATTGATAACCACTGAAATGAGCAGGATTCTCCAGGAGCGGAACAGAAAGATCATGCACCCGAAGATCATTATGAATGCGAGTATCAGGCTTTCTCTCAGGCTATTGATAATGAATTTACTTCCTTCTAAAAAAACAACACTTGTACCTGTAAAGGTGACATTGTAACGCGATGAATCGAAAAGCTCGAGTGTTTTAGGGCGAATGCTGTCGAGCAATACAGGAAGCCGTTTACTGCCCACATCGGCCATGCTTACGCTGATGCGTGTTTTTTGTTTGGTGCTGTCCATAAAGGCGGCAATCAACTGATTGAACATACTATTCTTACCACCGTTGGAGCGCAAATAGGGTTGAATAAAAGCGGCATCAAAAACATTGGGTACGGTGTAGCTCGAACTGTCGCCATCGTAGTAAGCCTGTCTTGCAAACTTTACACCCTCTGCAATAGATAATGAATGTCCTATTTCCGGGAATTGCTTCAGATACTCCGAAAGCTGATCCATTTTTTCAAGCACAGGAAGGGAAACAGCGCCGTTTTTTCTTCTGGTATCAATTACAATTTCCAAAGGCATCACTCCCCGGAAATTCTTTTCAAAAAACTTCAAATCCTGATAGACCACATCATCTTTTGGAAGATCGTCAACAATGTAGCCCACACTATTGAGCCGTAAAATGCCGACTAAGGAAACAATACAAATAATGATAGTAAATCCGTAAATCCACGGGCGATGCTCAAATACCCAGTTGGTGATTGTGGTAAGTAAATTGTTCATCCACTTACTATCAAGGTAACTTGTGTGGCGACCTTTTGGAGGTGGTAGAAAGCTAAACAATGCCGGAATAAAAATGAGCGAAATGACGAAGATGGCCATAATGTTTATTCCCGCTACAAGACCAAACTCCTTCAATATTTCGCTCTTCGTAAAAAAGAAAACACCAAAACCAATTGCGGCCGTAAGGTTGGTAAACAACGTTACTATACCCATCCTGTCCACCATGCGCAAAAGCGCCTTCATTTTGTTGCCGTGCTTATTATACTCAGCGTGGTATTTATTTAAAAGATAAACGCAATTGGGTATTCCTATTACCACAATTAGTGGTGGAATAAGTGCGGTTAAAAGCGTGATTTTATAGCCCAGCAAATCTATAGTGCCCAGCGACCAGATAACCCCGACAGCCACTACCAGCATTGATGCAACCACAGCCATGAATGACCGGAAAAAAAGAGCAAGAATTATAGCCGTTAGCACAAACGACAGTATGAGAAACAGCCTCATCTCACTTTCTACCTGCGTAGCCATCATGGTCCGTATTAGCGGCAGACCGGAGTAGTGAAACTGAGCATCATGTTTTTTCGTAAAAGAGTTACTGAGGGCTACGATATGATTTACTACATCCGTCCGGTTTTTAGAATTGAGCACATGCTTGTCAATTCGTATTGCCATCAGGTAGGCATCAGTTTGTTCATTATAAAGAAAGCCTTTATAAAAAGGAAGATTGTAAAAAACCTTGCGGATGCTATCAGTATTTTCCAGAAAGGATTCTGGCATTAGCTTCATGGCGCGAAGCTGTCCGGTAGCGGTATCTTTTACCAGATTAATAGCACCGGGAACGCTCAGCACATTTTCTACAGCGTCCACTTTCTCCAGCTTTTTCACAAGCTGTGCATAGTCGTTAAAAAAAGAACGCTCGAAAAACCTGGGGGTTTGCACACCTATCACCATCAGGTTGCCGTCTTCGCCAAATTGTTTTCTAAATTCCTGATAAGCTATATACTTCGGATTGTCGGTGGGTACGGCGCGGGAAAATTCGTAGCTCAGTTGTACCCGCGAAGCGAAATAGCCAAAAGCCACCGTGGCTGCCAGCAAAAATACCAACAGCGCTATGCGAAATTTAATTATGAAGGCGGCTATGCCATGCCACATGTGCAAAATAAGTTGGGCGCAAAAGTAGGTGCTTTATTGTAAAAGTGTGAGGAGGCTTCATTCTGTCCACAATGCACAGATGAATTGAGTAACGAAGCCTTCGCCAAAGCAAGAGCAGTAAGAGTACCACCATGCAATTATAGAAGGAGGAATTGATCGGCATCTTTTAGAAAAGGCAATTCACTTCTTATCTTTTGAAGGGATTCTTTTTGAAGGGTAATGGTATGGGTAACTACTTCATTGGTGTTTTGCCATAGCATCTCTCCGAGTGCATCGAACACGCTGCTATCGCCACTGTATTTTATGTCTTTTCCGTCGGTGCCTACACGGTTTACGCCTACTACATAAGCCTGGTTTTCTATGGCGCGGGCTTGCAATAATGTTTTCCATGCAAGGCTCCGACGCTGTGGCCAGTTGGCTACATAAAGCAAAACATCGTAAGCCTCTTTCCGGCTCTCGCCAATAGCATTTGATTTCCCATACATCTGAGAGTGAGAGTCTGCTTCATAAAAATCTTCTTTCGCATTAGGAACTCCCTCTCTTTCGGAGGGGGCAAGTGTGAGGCTATTCCGCGACCAAACAGGAAATCTTAGATCGTAGCAGATCAACGGACAAATCTTCCAACCTTTTACACTTACTATTAGCTTCCTTTCTCCGGCGGTGTAGTGTTCGTCTTCATGCGCATAAGCAAACAAATGCCTTTTATCATACACCCCATATTTCCCATCGGGCTGCATCCACAGCAGTCTGTTGTAAAATTTTCCATCCTCTTCAATAATCAAACTGCCGGTAATGATGCAACGGTATTTTGATGCAATATTTTTCATCCATTTTACGGAGACACCATCCATCGTTTCTGCAAGATGCTTAGGGCGCATACTAAAGCCAGTGGTAAACATTTCGGGAAGCACTACCACCTCGCGCTTGTCTTTTATTGCTGCAATGAATGATTCAAGTTGTTTTAGGTTTGCCTCTTTATCCTCCCAAACAAGGTCGGGCTGAATGATGGTGATATTGAGTTGGTCTGCTGGCATAAATTTGATATTAGGTCTCTATTGAATACTTTTGAAATCCACAAATCTTCGCGACATGAATAAATTACTCCTTCTGCTGGCAATGTCTGTTTCTGTTTCTACCACTGCACAAAATAATAGTCTTTCGGGTAATTGGCGTGAGGTGCGCCGTACAGATACCCGCGGTGGCAATATGAATTTTCAGGATACCATAAAACTGAATTTTCTTACCGGAAATGAATATACCTGGATGAAGAAAGGAGGATTTATTTATCGGGGTACTTATAAAATTGAAAATGGTGCGCTTGATATGGGTGCGCGTTATTTTAAAATCGCAAGTCAATCTTCCGACAGGCTGGTTATAAGTGATGATGCAGCTACTTACGAATTCAGACCATACACCGAAGCTGCAAGAACTACCCTGCGCCGCGAAGCACCACCAAGACTTGTGAGCGACCTGAGCGCCATTGCCGGAAAGTGGAAAGTATTTAAGGGCACCAGTTCATCTACCATGAAAGAACTGGACCTTAGTACACGGGTAAAAACAGTGATGATTTTCGATGCGCCCGACGCGGAAGGTGATGTAGGTTATGTATCAGCAGGAAAAGACCCACAGGGAAAACCTTCCTGGAAAATTAACCGATTCGAAAATGGCATTCTTTATTGCAACGGAAAAACTGTTCGTCTTTTTGAAGTAATGAAAGGTGAAAAAGAATTGGTATTGAAAGAAGACAACATGACCTATTTTATGAAACAGTTTACCGAATAGCTATTTGATGCGTAAAAAATAATATTGCTTCAAAGATTTGGCTCGCGTAGCAGGATTGATGAATTCGGGAGTAAGCTCACTTACTTTATAATACGCACCGCGATCTATGATGTCAACTGCTATTCCCTTTTTTTGTAAAGTTGCAAAGTAGTCATCACTGGTAACAAGGTAATTTCCTGAAGTTATTTGTTGCAAAGTGTCCACCCTGTTTTTTATGGGTCTTTGGGCATAAAAGTGCATTGCTTCCAGCGCATCGTTCATGTTTACGATAGTGATATTTTCTGCGGGAATGTTTTGTTGATAAATTAATCTTCCAAGTCGGGAGCCGGCCTGATATTTGAGTAATTCGAAGTAGAAATGGTTGGTCATAAAGATGTTGGCGATAATTATAGCCATAGCTCCCGACCAAAATATTTTTCCTGAAACCTCTTTTTTGAGCATTGCCCAAAGCCATATTATCACCGCAGCCGTCCAAACAAAATAAGTCCACAAAGCCGCCTCAAACACATACACAAAAGTGAGCAGCGCAGCTACCAGCAACAATACACTTATCACAATTTGCACGGGCTTAAGAATGCGATACAGAGAAGTGTATTTTCCTTCAAAAAAATCTTTAAGCAGCTTTGCCACCATTATTGCAGCAAGCGGAAAAACGACAAAAATATAATGAGGCAATTGGTAGCTTGATGATCCGAGCGCGAGGTAAGCTAAGATAAAGCCGCCTGTTGTCAGCCATTCTTGCTGAGCGTTAAGACGAAGTTTTTGAGTGACTAATTCCTTGACATTTAAGATCATTGCAATTACAAACAACAATATCCACGGTAAGAACGACCAAAGCATATTTTCAAACAAAAAGCTGAACGGCGCGCCATTATCCCAGGTATTTTCTCCGGTTATTCTCCCAAAACTTTGTGTCCAGAAGAAAAACTTCAATCCCGATGTTCCGGTGTTTCCATCCATTACTTTTTCCGGGTGCATATCGTATTGCTGATAAAGCCCAATGCTCATAGGAATTAGCAGAACCACAATAACAAGAAGAGAAAGCAAATACGCGGGATGAAAAAACTTTTTCCATTCTCTTTTCAAAATCCAGTCGGTAACAAAACAAAATACGGGAACCATCACTGCTATCGGACCTTTGGTCATCATGCCAAATGCAATTGCTGCGCTGCCAAGCAATAAATAATGAAGCCTGCGTTTTACATCCCACTCTTTGATTAACCAAATCGCTGTAATTGTCCAACTCATCAGAATTGTATCAGTTCGAATATCGTTGGTCATTAAAAACATTCCCTGACAGCAACCTAAAATGAAAGCTGCCATTCGAGCCGCTTGTTCATCGTACAACAAGCGCGCAAGGCGGTATGTCGCGAACATAGCCCACAGCGCAAAAAGTATAGAGGGCAGTTTGTAAGCGAAATTGCTTACGCCAAATACCTTCATGCTCAAGGCGCTTACCCAAAAAAGAAAAGGTGGTTTATCAAGATAGTCGTTACCCCGATCGTAAAGATGAAGGTAGTTGCCGCTTTCCATCATGTCCCGGCTCATGTGTGCATATTGCGAAGCATCTACATCCATTACGTCCACACGAACGGCGGTGAAATGAATAACTGCAAGAACGATAAAAACCCAAAATGGAATCTTTGGCATATTGGAAATTTTCCGTGCGCAAAAATAGTCGCAATTTTAGCCAATGCTGCAAGTAAGATATTATCCTTTCGAGTTGGAGTTTGAGTATCCGTTCACAATTTCCAAAGGCACAAAAACACATCAACCTACACTCATTGTTTCGCTCGGCATCAGAAATCTAATAGGCTATGGTGAAGCGCCTGCTATCGGTTACTACGATGTCACAGTTCAGGGAATGATCGAGCAGCTTGAAGCAAAGAAGGCTTTGATTACCCGCTACGCCCTTACCGATCCGCAACGTTTTTGGCATTTTCTTGAACATCTTTTACCCAATCAAAATTTTCTCATTGCCGCCCTGGATATTGCCGGTTGGGATTTGTTTGCACAAATGCGTCGGCAGCCTTTGTACCGGCTTTTCGGTTTAAACCGAAATACAATTCCTCTGACCGACTACACGCTGGGCATAGACACTGCCGAAAAAATGGTGGAGAAGATGAAAGCACATCCTTCTCCGATTTTTAAAATAAAGGTGCGCCACTCTAACGATATTGATCTGCTTTGGGCATTGCGCCAGCATACCGACAAACCTTTTCGAATAGATGCAAACGAAGCTTTTCAATTTGAAGAAATAAAAAACCTTTTGCCGGAATTGGAACGCCTCGGAGTAAATATGATAGAGCAACCACTTGCAAAAACAGAGTGGGACGCAATGAAAGAACTAAAAGCAATTTCCCACATTCCACTGTTTGCAGATGAAAGCTGCGTCACCGAAAAAGATGTGAAACGCTGTGCAGAAAGTTTTCACGGCATCAACATAAAACTTACCAAATGTGGCGGCATCACACCTGCATTGCGCATGATTCATGAAGCACGAAAATTGGAACTAAAAGTAATGATGGGATCTATGAATGAAAACACTATTGGCAGCGCAGCCATTGCACATCTTATGCCTTTGCTTGATGAGGTAGATGTGGACGGAACACTATTGCTGAAAGAAGATGTAGGAGAAGGATTGAGGATTGAAAATGGTGTCGTTTCAATTAAAGAAGCACCAGGCTTGGGCGTGCATTTTTGGGGAGAAAAGCGAGATAAATAAGGATTGCAGCACGCGAGCCTTATTTTATAACACTGTATTTCCGAAACATAGTTCGCATTACCCAGTTTAATCCGCATTTTTACAAGAAAATCTCCAAAAGCGAAGCATAATTCGGAATCAATTTATTTTTCCACACCAAATGTGCATAAAGTACACTAAAAGCGAACTATATTTCGTTTTTGGGGTATTCTGTGTATTTTTGGAAGAATTAATCCCTAAATTGCGAACTATATTTCGTTTTTGCAGTATTTCCTAAAACTTAGAAAATGATGGAAACAATAAAACAATTAGGAGCATATGTGGAAAAACGTCGAAATCAATTGCGAATGACGCAAAAAGGCTTATGTAATCTCGCTGGAATAAGTGATGCAACCTTGCGAGGCATTGAACAAGGAAAACCAGGAGTTGCCATCAAAAACTGGGCAGCAGTAGCAGATGTTTTAGGTCTTGAATTAAAATTCTCTGTAAAAAGAATGAGTGATGAAACAAGGAAGGGTAATGAATAATGATTTAGAAGCAGGCATCTTATCTAAGTTGGATGATGGCACTTATGTTTTTGAATACAACGATACTTACTACCGGGATGATGCAAAACCTCCCATAAGCCTTACATTACCAAAACTGCAAAAACAACATACTTCAAAAACACTATTTCCTTTTTTCTTCAACCTGCTGAGTGAAGGAAGTAACAGGGAACTGCAAAGCATACGTTTAAAAATTGATAAGGAAGACCATTTCAGTCTATTGCTAAAAACAGCAGCGCACGAAACCATTGGCGCTATAAGAGTAGAGGAGATAAGTTAGCTATGGAAACATTAAAAGTATGTCCGTCCACATTGCACCCAGGTTATGAAACCTATAGCACCACTGCCCTAAGACATTTGTTTTACGGGAGAAAGGTATCGCATCAACTGAATTTCAGCCTGAGCGAGGCACATAAAGAACAAAGAAAACAACTTAAAGAAAACAGAACAAAGATTTCTATTTCCGGCGTACAGGAAAAATACTCCTTGAAATTGAACAAGCGCACCCTTGAGCTTACAGATGCAATGGGGGAATACATTCTTAAACCAATTCCAAAAGATTTGGAAAATGTAGCGTTCGTACCCGCTAATGAGCATCTCACCATGCAGATAGCTGCACAGGTTTATAAAATGGATGTTGCAAAAAATGCGCTTATTTTCTTTAGCGACGGCGAACTTGCTTATATCACGAAACGCTTTGACGTAATGCCTGACGGAAAAAGATGCCTGAAAGAAGACTTTGCAAGCTTGCTGCAAAAAACCAGCGAAACAGACGGTAAGAATTTTAAGTATGAAGGCAGCTACGATAAAATGGCAAACACCATTGATAAATTGTTGCCTGCGCCCATGATTGCAAAAGAAAACCTGTTTAAGCAAATTGTCTTCAATTATCTGTTCGGCAACGGGGATGCTCATCTCAAAAACTTTTCTGTTGTAGATTACTATCAGGACGGTTTATATCAATTATCGCCAGCTTATGACCTGATATGTACCAGATTGCATATTGACGATAGCGATTTTGCATTGCATGATGGATTGTACGAGAACGATTTTAAACATCCGAGCTATGCTCACTACGGATTTTATGGCTATGATGATCTGTACGATTTCGGGTTGAAGATTGGATTATTGCCTAAGAGAATTTCGGGATTCATGCAAAACTTTCTGGCACATGATCAAAAGGTAGTATCGCTTATTGCAAGGAGTTTTTTGTCAGAGGAATTGAAGGAACACTACGAACAACTTTATCTGGATAAATTAAAAAGATTGAAAACCTCCCTGGCCGGAAAAATAGCATAATGCATATCCTACAAAACATCTCCCTCCAACCATACAATACATTTGGTATTGATGTACCGGCAGAATTTTACGTGGAACTGAATAATGAAACCCAGATCGAAGAACTCAGTTCAAACCAAAATCTTCCTTCCCGGAAAAAAGTTTTAGGTGGCGGCAGCAATATTTTGCTCACAAAGCCTGTAGAAGGTTTGCTGATTCGTAACTGTCTGAAAGGGATAGTAGTGGTAGCAGAAAACGACGAGCATGTGTGGCTGCAAGTAAAAGCGGGCGAAGTATGGCACGACCTGGTGATGCACACCATCCACTCCCAACTTGGCGGGCTTGAAAACCTTTCCCTCATTCCGGGTTGTGTGGGCGCATCGCCTATGCAAAATATTGGTGCGTATGGCGTGGAGGTGAAGGACACTATTTCGCAGGTAGTGGGGTGGCACTGGCAGGAAAAAACTTTTCTTTCTCTCGGAAACGAAGATTGCAGATTTGGCTACCGCGACAGCATTTTTAAGCAGGAGCTGAAAGATAAATTACTGATCACCTCCGTTACTTTTCGACTTACAAAACAGCATGTGCTCAACACTTCTTATGGCGCTATAGCTCAAGAGCTGGAGGCAATGGGTGTCACCAAGCCTACAATAAAATCGGTATCGCAGGCGGTCATCAACATCCGATCGTCGAAGCTGCCAGACCCTGCACAGATAGGCAACGCAGGAAGTTTTTTCAAGAACCCCACCATTAGCGCCGAGCAATTTAAAAAGCTGCAAACTCACTATCCTCATCTTCCCTCTTACCCAATTTCGCAAAGCCAGGTAAAAGTGCCCGCCGGGTGGCTGATAGAACAAACCGGGTGGAAGGGCTACCGCAACGGTGCAATCGGCGTACACGAAAAGCAGGCACTGGTGCTGGTAAACTATGGCAATGCTAAAGGCAACGACATCTGGAACCTTTCAGAAGAAATATTGCAATCGGTTAAAGAAAAGTTTGAAATAGAATTGGAGCGGGAAGTGAATGTGTGGTAGCCTTATAAAGTTTGTAATTACGAACAGTGCTTTCGCGCCAGCGACGAGGACCTTTTACATGAAAACCTTTACAAAAATTCGCTTTACTACACCATTTTTTTCCAATGCTTTCACTTCCAATTGCAACTTTTCTGCATCAGGTTTGTGAAAGATTTTACAATGAATCTTCTTTATATAACCAAGTTTCTTTTCACCTTTTTTTACGAACACAGCTTCTTTGTCATATTCATTATCAGGCTCTAATTCAAAACTCAGTTTATCGCCTTGTGATACTTCCTCCGGCTTTATGGGAACCTGTGAAAGACCTGCAAGATCGGTTAAGAAATGTAAGCCTGTAACCGGTTTATAGTCTGCTAAAAATTCAAAGTTGTCGGTAGGCATTAAACCTTGTGTATGTCCAAGCAAATAAAATTTATCTTCCAGTTTGTCTCTGTCAACTTCCCAAAATTCGTAGAAAGATTGGATGTCGGGACGCACAGATTTTATCAATCTCTGTGCAAATATGTCAACTACATTACTGTGGTATTCCTGATGAACATCAGGAAATTCTGTGTAAGGTGAAAACCCCGCAGCTATGGCTTTTTCAACCTCCTCCTTTACATATCTGAAAGCATATTTTTTCTCAGCGGCTTCCTTGATGACACCAACAATGTAGCGTCGGGAACCTTGTCCCTGCCGCCAGCTTAAGTATATGGTATCAAACTCTCTCATGAAAGGTATTCGAATAATTTTTGGGCGCGCAAGGTAAGTAATTTTGTTATCAGTTCTTTTCGCTTTAAAGGTAAACTATAACCTTCATGGGAACGTGGCAATGATTCGTCAACATTTCGAACAATTTGTTGAAGTGTGTCTGCGTTAAAATGGTTTCTTGTCCGCTCTATGTATTCTAAAAGTATTTCTCTGTATGATGTCTCTAACATTTTCTCAAGAAGTTGAAAATGGAAGAGCTTTTTTTCATTCCAATGAATTTCTGCTTTTCCCTTAATAATGTACGAGGATAACTCATTTTCATTCCTAAGTAAACCATCCACCCGTTGCTCTGTAAGCTCTCTTCCTAAACTACTACCGTTATCAAATAGCGGTGCGAATCTTTCTTTATTTGACAATAATAGTTTGGCATCGTGAAACACCTTTCTTTCTTCCTCATCCGAAATAAATAGTTTGTCAAATCTTTTTATAGCTTTTACTAACGTAGTGTGTTCTGTGATAATTGCCCAATTTTCCTGGTGTCGGTCACTATTTCCGATAATCGTGTCAAAGACAATCATCTCCACAATTTTTTTCAGGAAATGTTCTAACCCATATTCTTTTAGCGCACTTTCGATTAATTGAAAGGTATATTTTTTACGAAATTCCTTTTCGCCAGGATCAAAAGAATGGTCAACTCCCTGAAGATATTGAACGCCACCTATTAGCTCCTCTTTGCCAGAGTCAATCATGTCTTCACAGATGCAACCTACAACCTTGCCGTCTAATGCTATATTATATTCCAGTACGTCAAAACCTAATAGTTTACCTACTTCATACGATATAATTTCTGACCAAAACTCATAACGATAGTCCTTCTCGGGTTTGCCGTTGCGTGCTGTTTTGTATTCTGATCGTTTGAAGTAATAATACTTTCCATCAGGGCTTTCAATGTATTTTTTTGCCCTTGTTCCTCCTGTGTTGTACCAGGGTTTAGCCTCCCAATCATGTATGTCGAAAACGTTAGCCATATTATTCAACCCCTTTCAACTTCTCCATTCACTTTTAGCCTTACTACCTCAATATTATCAAGACCATCATTGTCCACAACTTTTACGGCTACGGTATGCTGCCCTGGTTTGAGCTTATGTGTTTGAATGCCTGCTTTATCAATAATTACATCGGGCTTAAAACCTTCAGCTTCTTTGTAGTTAAAATCCCACGAGTAAAATTCGATGCCTGCCTCACTTACGCCGTGCGCTGTAAACGTAAGTTCACGCACGCCCTTCTTATCGCGGCCTGCTTCGGCAATTTCAACGGTGAGCGATGGCTTTTTAGCTATCGGTACGATCTCTTCTACGCGCATCAGTTTTATGATAATGTGCGCATCATTCTTCAGCCTTGCCACTTCTTCCACTGCGCCGCGATTGAAGCTGAAAGCAATAATATAACCAACAGGGTTTTGATCTTTTACATTCTTGTCAAACAGTTTTGCATCAAAACGTTTTACGGCACTTAGAAAATTATCCACCACATTTCGTCCTATGCTATCGCTACGTTTTACCTGTATGGGTGCGCCGTCTGCTGCTTTGCCATCAAGCCCCAGGTCACCACGCTTTTTAGTATTGGGCGTGCCGCCAAATTGGGTTACTATCCATTCTTCAAAATCGAAAGCCTCGCGGTTTCGCAGCGTATCGTAATCGTATTTGTGAAGCTGCACGGAAAAAGACGCGCTGAACAAATTTCTCTGCTTGTTGAGGCGAAACTCTGTAACCTTAATGGCTTGCACCGACTGGTCTATACCTATCCATTTTCTGTTCAGCTTATCTGCCACTGCTACGGTAGTGCCACCGCCCACAAAGGGATCGAGAACAACATCGCCTTCGTTGGAAGCGCACTTAATGATGCGTTCGAGAAGTGCTTCGGGCTTTTGCGTGGGGTAGCCGATGCGTTCACCTGATTTTGTTCCGATAAATTCAATATCATTCCAAAGATTTGTAACTGGTGTACCTTTATCTTCATCAAGGTATCGTTTGTAAACTGGATACTTAGAATTGGGGTTATACCTCGCTTCTCCATTTGCAATTAATTCTTCCAGTCTTTCCTTCGCAACTGTTTTTAAATTTTCCCACTTATACCGCTTCCCACTTTCATCAATCTTATCGTAACGCTTAATGGTTGCTGGCTCATAGGGCTTGGACAGTTGATTGAAGATGAATTTTGGACTCTTTGTGTAATACCAGATAGTATCTGTATTCGCAGGAAATTTTTTTGACAGTGATTTACTGCTACCTGATCCAAAAGTGCGTTCCCAAACAATTTCGGAGTTAAAATTTCCCATCCCAAAAATCCTATCCAGAATATCCACCCTTATATAAGCATTGGCGTGCCAGTCGCAGTGCAGGAATATAGAGCCAGTGGGTTGTAGTATGCGGTGCATTTGCTCTACGCGTTCCTTTAGCCAGCCTATGTAGTGGTCCATGCCGCCGCTCCACCTGTCGCGGAAAGAGCGTACCTCACCTTCATCGCCCCATATCACTTCATAATTGCGGTTGGAGAAAAATGGCGGGTCGAGATAGACGAGGTCAACGCTTTCGCTGTCTAAGCTTTTCAGTATTTCAAGGTTATCGCCAAGAATAAGTTTATTAACAGGCTGCATGTGTGGAGGTTAGTGAAGTGAAAGTAATAAAAGGAAACAGTCCCTCCTCACATCGCCGGCAGCTTCACAAAAAACGTTGTTCCTTCATCTTGCACGGTTTCAATCCATATTGTTCCTTTCCAAAATTCTATGATGCGCTTCGTCATGGCGAGGCCGAGGCCTGTGCCCGATCCTTTGGTGGTAAAGTAGGGGGTAAACATTTTGTCTATCACTTCTTGTGGTATGCCGGTACCGTTGTCTTGCACCTCTATTAGCGCATTGCCTTCCGTTTTCAGGCGCACAGTTATGGTACCGTGGCGATGGTCGGGTATAGCTTCTACTGCGTTTTGCAGCAGGTTGGTAAATACGCGCAGTAGCTGGCTGCGGTCGGCATATACCGTAAGTGTGGGTGCAACATTTTCAAAGAGCACTGCTACGCGGGTGTTGTTTTGGTAAAGTTCTACGGCTTTAAAAAGCAGATCGTTGAGGTTTATTTCTTCGGGCTGTGCTTCGGGCATCTTGGCAAAGTCGGAGAATGCAGAGGCAATATGGGAGAGGTTGTCTATCTGCTCTATAAGCGATGCGGAAACGTTTTCGGTTAGCTGGCGGGCATTGGGCTGATTGGTGCGAAGGGCTTGCTGCAGGTATTGAATGTTGAGCTTCATGGGTGTGAGGGGGTTTTTTATTTCGTGTGCTACCTGCCGTGCCATTTCGCGCCATGCACTTTCGCGCTCGCTTTGCGCCAGTAGCGATGTGCTTTCTTCTACCTTCTTCACCATATTATTGTACGCGCGCACCAGCAGTCCTATTTCATCATTGTGCTCCCAGGCCAGTGGTTGGTTTTGGCGAAGGTTAAATTGCTGAAAACGTTCGATGATCATTTGCAATCCGCGCGTTAACCAATTGGTGATGATGAGGGCAAAGAAACTGGAGATGATGAAGATGATAGCGTAGAAATTGATGAGGGCAACGAGTATGTTGGAGATTTGGTAGTTCAGTTCTTTTTGCGAAGAAAAGTAAGGCACGTTGATGTAGCCAATTGCCTCGCCACGCTCATTTCGTAGCGGCACATAGCCCGATAGATAACTAAGTTTTCCGATCTTCTCTTCTTCTATCAGCAACACTTTGTTTTGAGAAGAAAGTTTGTAGTAAGGGTCGGGCATCATAAGGCGGGCAAGAATTAGTTTGTTGTAAATCTCGTCTTGCGATGTGGTGGTGAGTGCGCCGAGCGCGTTGTAGATATTTACATCTATGCTTTGGCTGCTGGCGAGGTCGTTTATATATCGGCGAAAGCGGGGGTCGTCGGCTATGGCACCAAAGGCAAAAGCATCTGTGTTGGCATTGCGTTTCTCCAACTCTTGTTGTATGGAGCGTTCTATTCTTTTGATGGCAGCGCGCAGTTTATTTTTATTAGAATCGTTGTAGCGATCTACAAACACCCAGATAGTTACCGCCCCAATAATGATGAAGGAAATAAAAACGATACTGAGCATAGCAAGGTGTATGCGCTTGCGAATAGTGAAGTGAAAAAGCTTTTGCGATTTGTCTGTTCGGAGTATAAGGTGAAAGCAAATTCGGAATACAGCGGCTATACCTCCAAATATCATCAGCACACCGAGCATGTAAGAAAACAGGGTGATGATTTCTACAGCCGACGCTTCAGGAACAATAACGGAAACCGTTTTTTCATGGTCCACTTTATACTGTACCACATTGTAGTCTTCGGCTTTTATTGTGCGGGTTTGTCCTTCCTGCAAAGTATCTCTGCGGCGGTATAAAGGAAACGGATGATCAGTAACCTGCGTTATCAACTCTCTGCCGGAGTAAATGGCGTAAGTATAGTTGGTATTGTTTTGAATTTCTTTAAGCCGGGAAGATTGAAGTAACTCAGGATATAAGGTTGCATTTGCAGCCTTCTTCAGCATCATATCAATAAAGAAATAGCCAAACAACTTTTCATTTTCCTTTACCGGAATGGCGGCGAGGTAGTAATGCGCATCGCGTGCATTCTCCCTAAAATATAAATACTTGCCCGAAGGAATAGCTTGTGCTGTAATGTTTGAAAAGTGCTGAAGTGTAAGTGTGTCGGTATTGAAAAGCGGCTTGCCCTGTGCATCGAAAATATAGAAGTCAGTTTCGTATCGGCTAAAGCTGCGGAGATAAGTGGTAACAAGATTTTCCTCTACAATAGTGCGTGCTTCCTGCGAGGGCATCTGGATGAAAGCTTTGAGATTGTAGTTGACGCTGATGCTGTCGGCTATATCGGCAAACAAAAACTCCATCACATCATCGCGCTGCCGCACTATGTTTTCTGCAAACACCTTTCGTTTGTAACCTTCTTTTACATCGTTGAAGTATTGAATAGAAACAGTGGCTGTAAGTGCAATAAATACCGCCCAGAAAATCATCTCCGAACCAAAGAGTCCTTTGTCTTTGATGTAAATGCGGAGGTCTAAAAAAATAAGAAAGCAAACAAGCCAGGCGTAGGCAAAAAGCTCGACGGTATAGTTGTCTTTCGCTACCAGATAAAACGCTATACCGATAGAAATCAGAACGGTGTATTTAACCCAAACCATTCCTACCTTATTGCATTTTCTATTGACCCAATAAATAAGTGCAGCAGCATTTCCCGCTATTAGTGCGACTGCCAGTAAACCTACGACGGTGTAAAAATTGATTGCGTAAAAATTGCTTACATCAAATGAAATGCGTGAGTCAATAACAAGGCTTCGAAGAATAGAAACTGGCGAAATGGCAATGAGAATCAGAGCAATGACGTACAGAACAAACCACGGTATTTTTCTTAAAAATGTACTCCCTGCATTTTCACTTTTATTGAAAAAGGCAAGTACGAAAATTACTACCCACAGCACAGCAAACATATCCAACAACAACACTCCCAACGATGGAAAAAGTTTACTTGCTGCATATAGCTGCGAAGAAAAAATGGAAAGCTCACCAAGATGAAAAGGAATGCCAACACTATAAATTCCAGATAGGAGCAAAACGATTGCGAAAACAATTACGGAAAGTCCAAGCCATCTCGAACTATTTCTGGCGAGCGCTATTGCTATCAGATGGATCCATGTAATGGTTAGCAAAAGCGTAGCAGCAATGCCGAAGATTAATGCAAGGTCGGATATCCATTTCGGCTGATCGCCAGGTTTGAACTGAAGGTAAAAAAGTGGATGATTTTCTTTGCTTGTTACAGCATGAGTATTGGCGGCTTGCTCCTCAACAATTGTCGTGGATGAAGGAATATAATTTGCCGCCGCAAAAGAAGATTGCAAATAGGCATTCTGAAGTGGATAATTAAACGTGATAGGATACAACACAACGATGGTCTGAAAACTTTCCATGTTAGGCAAGCGAATACAGCGCTTCAGGTAAGTGCCATTGTTGCGAAACAAAGTGTAATCTTCCTCTTGCAAAGCAGTCTGATCGCACACACCCACTACTACATTGCTGTTCCAGAAAATCAGAATGTTTCCTTCATTGCTATCCTGTTCAAAAGCGTAGATGTAAAATGGAGCTTCTGCAAGTTCATTCACCTCTTCCACCGTCAAGGTTCCCGAAAACATTCTGTGGATAAGCCCTGGCGTTTGCAATGTTTGGTTTAAGGCAACTTCTCTTTCGCGCAGATCATGAGAAACAACCTTTGCCATGGAACGAGGCTTTGCCATTTCCTCATGCTGCCAATGGCGAACGCCCGTAAACGCCCAACATAAGATTGCCAGCAGCAACCAACCCCAATATGGATAGCGTTTAAACACGCGCTAAGATTCTGTTTGTTTTGCTTTGTTCCATAGTGCATCCATTTCCTCCAGCGACATGTCATGCAAATTTTTTCCGGTTTCATTTGCCATCACTTCTATCTGCTGAAAACGACGAATGAATTTCTTGTTGGTTCGCTCCAGTGCATTTTCAGGATCTACTTTTATGAAGCGTGCGTAGTTCACCAATGCAAATAATACATCACCAAATTCATCTTCGATTTTATCCGGCTTTCCCGATTCAATTGCCTCATGCAACTCGTTCAGTTCTTCTTCTACTTTTTCCTTCACCTGTCCTACATGATCCCACTCAAAACCCACCTGTTTTGTTTTCTCTTGAAGTCTTAGCGCTTTCACAATCGCAGGTAATGATTGAGGCACGCCACTTAAAATTGATTTCTTTCCTTCTTTCAGTTTTAGCTTTTCCCAGTTTTGTTTTACCTGTGTGTCGTCTTCAACAATCACGTTGGAATAGATGTGCGGATGCCGTGCAACAAGTTTATTGCAAATCGCTTCTACTACATCATCAAACGTGAATTGATTTTGCTCTGCGCCAATCTTGCTGTAGAAAATAATGTGGAGCAATACATCGCCAAGTTCTTCTTTCAATGCCTGCCAGTTCTCTTCGGTTATAGCATCTGTAAGTTCATACACTTCTTCAATTGTTTGCTGCCGCAGAGTTTGAATCGTTTGCTTTTTATCCCAGGGACATTGCTCGCGCAATTCATCCATAATTCTCCGTAAACGCTCTATAGATTTCGAGTACTCCATGTTCAATTTGATGATTTGGTGATTTGGTAATTTGGCAATTTGATAATGATTTCGCGGGATTACCGAATTATCTCATTACCATTCAACCTTACTGTGAGCAATACATGATGTGATATTAGTGCCATGTGATTATCAAAAATTACCTGATTACCAATTAACCTTACCATTAGCTGATTACCTAATTACCAAATTAGCCTTCCTGCCAACGGTAGCCATCCAGTTTTATGCCACACAATTGCAACACCCGATCTGTTACTGTTTCAACAGCTTCTTCAAGGGTTTGTGGTTTACTATAGAAAGAAGGTGTAGCGGGGCAAATGATACCACCGGCTTCTGTTACTGTGGTCATGTTTTTCAGGTGAATAAGATTGTAAGGCGTTTCTCTTACTACGCAAATCAGTTTTCTCCTTTCCTTCAGCATCACATCCGCTGCGCGCGTTACCAGATCATTACTTATTCCTCCTGCAATTCGTCCTACAGTTCCCATGCTGCAAGGGCAAATAATCAAAGCTTCGTAAGAAGAACTTCCCGATGCAAACGGAGCCATAAAATCGTCCTTCGCATAGGTTTTAAAAGGCACAGATTTGAAATCTTTGTTGCCCAATTCATATTCCCAAACTGTGTGTGCATTACTACTCCACACCAGGCTCACCTCAGTTACCTGCTCCTTCAATTTCTTTAGTTTTTCAAGTAGCTGCTTTGCGTAGATCGCACCACTTGCACCTGTAATTGCTACTGCTATCTTCATTCCTTAAACTGATAATTATACGTTGCTTAACAAAGCTAAATGGAAATAACTGTAATTTCGTTTCCTTCCGAAACCCGCTACAAACGCAGGTTTCAATTACTATCTTTCTTAAACGAATGTTCGAAATGAAACGTCTTTTACTCCTCATAATGGCTGTTTTTGTCCTATCTCCACATTTACTGGCCGGCGATAAAAAGAAAAAGTCAAAAGCCGAAAACAATACCGAAACAAAAGCTGATGATAGTACAGAGATACATTGGATGACACTTGATGAAGTGCAGGTTGCGATGAAGAAGCTTCCTAAAAAAGTATTCTTCGATGTTTATACCGATTGGTGCGGTTGGTGTAAGGTGATGGATAAGAAAACTTTTAGCAACAAAGAAGTGATCAGGTACATGAACAAGAATTTTTACGCGGTAAAGTTCAATGCAGAACGAACAGACTCTGTAATGTTTTTGGGAAAAATGTATGGCTTTGAACCGGGTCAGCGCGCTCACCAACTTGCAGTAGAATTATTGGGCGGCAGAATGTCTTATCCTACAAGTGTGATTCTCGAAGAGCATTTTCAAAACCCTGCTCCAATTCCTGGTTATCTTGATGTAACAATGATGGAAAAGATCCTGAAATATCTTGGTGAAAATATTTACAAGTCAAAGCAATTTCCTGTTTATGAAAAAGAATTTGTAGCCACGTGGAGTGGTAATGATGCAAATGCTAACAGGTAATTTATGTTGGAATTGAAATGAAAAAGCAGGCACCACAGTGTCTGCTTCTTCCATTTTAAATTTTGTTCTTAGTCGGCACTAACATCTTTACGAACGGTAGTAGTTCTATGTACATCGGTGCGGCTGCCACCTCCGCGCACTAAGGCTACAAGCAGCAGAATGAAAATTAGTCCACCTACTATCCAAACCCAGGGTTGCGCATACCAGTTATCCATAGTAGTTGAAGTTGTAGAGGTAGTGGATTTGCTAACAGTAATACTACCTCCATCGCCTGTATTTCCTGCTCCACCTCCATCTTGTGCAAAAGCAACTACTGTATTAAACAGTAAAAAGAAAGCAAGCATCATTTGGTACTTCCATGTTTCGATTGTCTTTTTCATAATGATCGTTTTAAGTCAATTGCAGAGAATTAAAAACTATGCCATTTAAAGGATTTTAGGTTTTGTCGGGCAATTTTCCGACTTCACACAAATGATAATCTGTTTGGTCAGGGTAGCAAAAAACACCCTAAAAAGATGTAATATCTTCAAGAAAAATAGCGTATGAAGCATATTTACAAAATCTGTTTATCACTCGGCGCACTGTTGGTAGTGCTCATTTTTTCCAATGCAAGTACTGGCCCCGGATTTAATTTTAATACCGGCTACACGGGTGCGTCTTTCGACAACAATCTTTATTGCAGCAACTGTCACTCCGGCGGAAATTTTACACCCAGTGTAACCCTACAATTATTAAGTGGAGCAACTCCTGTCACTAACTATACACCTGGCAGTGCTTACACATTGAGTATTAATGTCTCTTCAAGTACCGGCGTTACGCCCGGTACGGCTTATGGTTTTCAGGTAGTAGCGGTAAGAACTTTTAACGACAATAACGCCGGAACATGGGGTTCACTATCGTCCACTAATTATCATAGTGTAGTAATAAACGGGCGCACCTATGTGGAGCACAGTAGTCCGTTATCGAGTGGTTCCATAAGCATTCCCTGGACTGCACCCGGACCTGGAAATGGCTCAGTAATTTTTTATGCTGCTGGAAATGTAGTAGATGGGATGGGTGGAACAACTGATGACAACGCAACTACAAACACGCTGACTATTCCGGTTAACCCTCTTCCTGCAATCTGGCTGTCATTTGAAGGCAAGATGGAAAAAGATAAGGTAAGGCTGGAGTGGGTCACCACAAATGAAATAGAAAATGGATTTTTCATCCTTGAAAAAAGTACAGATGGAAAGCAATATGCGGAATTGGCAAGATTAGCAGCAAGGCAAACAACTGAGTTACAAAATTCCTACACTTACGAGGATGTGGATGCAAAGACCACAAATTTTTACCGCATTAAGCATAGAGATGTTTCGGGGACAGAGAGCACTTTCAAAACCATTCAGATAAATAAAACCGGATCAGCGGCAGGAATTACCTACATCAAAGAGGGACAGGTTATTATTCTTTTGTCGGGAGCAAAACAACAAAATGCTGTAACAAGTATTTTCGCATTGGATGGCAGATTGGTAAGCTCCCGATCTGTGCAACTCGAAGAAGGGTCGAATAAAATAATTTTGGAGAAGCCAACAACTTTCGGCATTTATCTTATAAACATCAAAAACGGCTCGGAAACCATTTACACGGATAAATTTTTGTCTGAGTAAATCTTAACAATAGTAGTAGAAAACAACTGCATTCCGCCCCAGCCTTCGTATTCAAAATACCTAACTTTGCGCTGCGCTTTTTAAGCGCAGTTTTTTTATTTCTTTAGCTCCATAGTTTATGTCAGTTCCTACCCAGGTTGTTGAGGATGTTGTTATAAAGTTTGCAGGAGATAGTGGTGATGGTATGCAACTTACTGGTTCGCAATTCACCAACAATACTGCACTTATTGGAAATGATCTTTCAACCTTCCCCGATTTTCCTGCTGAAATACGTGCTCCATTAGGCACTGTGCCGGGAGTTAGTGGTTATCAATTGCGTTTTTCCAGCGATAAAATATTTACGCCCGGCGATGTGTGCGATGTGTTAGTGGCAATGAATGCTGCCGCACTGAAGGTGAACTTAAAAGCACTGAAACCAGGTGGAATTATTATTGCCAATACCGATGGTTTTGATGCTAAAAATCTCCGGCTGGCAAACTATCCTAACGGCATAAATCCATTAGAAGACGGGTCTCTTAACGGTTATGAATTGCATAAGATGGACATCACAAAGCTTACACGCGAAGCTTTGAAAGATATTCAGCTTGGTACCAAAGAGAAAGATCGTGCGAAAAATATGTTTGTGTTGGGCTTTCTTTACTGGCTTTACAACCGCGACATGACGAGCACTTTTTCCTTTCTTCATGACAAGTTTAATAAGCGGCCGGAAATTCTCAACAGTAATATAAACGCACTACAAGCAGGCTACAATTATGGTGATACTGTTGAAGCGTTCACAACTCGCTATAGCGTAAAGAAGGCTAAACTGCCCGCAGGAAATTATCGGGGTATTACAGGAAACGTGGCGCTTTCCTATGCACTGATTGCAGCATCCGAAAAAGCAAACCTTCCCATATTTCTCGGTACTTATCCTATTACCCCTGCTTCCGATATTTTGCATGAACTTTCCCGCCATAAAAATTTCGGGATAAGAACTTTTCAGGCGGAAGATGAAATTGCCGGAATCTCTGCGGCTATTGGTGCAGCGTATGGTGGCAGTCTGGGAATAACTACTACTTCAGGTCCGGGTATGGCGCTGAAAACAGAAGCGATGGGACTTGCAGTAATGCTTGAAATTCCTTTGCTCATTATAAACATTCAACGTGGCGGACCATCCACAGGTCTTCCTACAAAAACAGAACAAAGCGATTTGATGCAGGCATACTACGGACGAAATGGTGAATGCCCGATGCCTGTAATTGCAGCCAGCACACCAAGCGATTGCTTTGATGCCGCTTACGAAGCCGTGCGCATAGCAGTGCAGCACATGACACCTGTTATCCTTCTTAGCGATGGGTACATTGCCAACGGTGCAGAACCCTGGCGGTTTCCTAAAAGCGCCGACCTGCAACCTATAGAAGTAAACTTCAAAAAAGGACTCGATTCGGAAGAAGAAAAATTCTTTCCTTACCTGCGCGATGAAAAGCTGGTGCGCCCCTGGGCAGTGCCTGGCACGCCGGGAATGGAACATCGCATAGGCGGGCTGGAGAAAGAAGACATAACAGGCAATGTTTCTTACGATGCCGACAACCATCAGCACATGGTGAAAACGCGCGAGGCAAAAGTAAACCGAATAGCAGATTATATTCCTCTCCAAACCCTCGACAGCGGACCCGAAACCGGCGATGTGCTGGTACTTGGCTGGGGCTCAACCTATGGAGCAATAAAGAGTGCGGTTACAGAATTGCAAAACCAGGGCAAGGCTGTGGCTCATGCACATCTTCGTCATCTTCGACCCTTCCCCCGCAACCTTGGCGAGATGTTGAAAAATTATAAAAAGGTTCTGATACCAGAAATCAACAACGGACAATTGATAAAAATCATCCGCGACCAATATTTGATTGACGCAAAGGGTTTCAATAAGATAAAAGGAACGCCCCTTACACGGTCGGAGTTGGTGTCGGCGGTGAGGGAGTTATTGTAAAATCAATTCCAAAGATGTTCATTCTTCCAATCTTTCGGAAATCCCATTGCAGCTAAATCAACATTAGGATACTTGTCTAAAAGCATACCGAATTTGTTCTTGAAAGTGTGATTAGCGTTTACAACATTCAGCAGGTAAATGATAATGGAAAGTATAAAGTAAGTGCGATTATTTGATACATTCGGATTGTTCAGCCATTGATTCTTTGGCGCTCTTGGAAACTGTGGTTGAATGCGCATAACACGATTCCATAAGCGCGTGTGATGAGCACAAACATTTCGCAGATAAACAATACTATGAAGCAATGTTTCAAGAACTGAGTCTGAGATGCCATAATGATGCGCAATTTCTCTTTTCTCTCTGCCGGGTAACAAATTCTTATAAAGCTGAGATAGCATGCCAAAAGATGTAATTTCCATCGTCATCCAACAAGGTGGATAGGGGTTGATGTATTTATTCTTGAAGGCAAGAATGAACTGCTCATCGCTGCGCTTATATTCTTGATCAATCTTTAGCAACGATTCTTTATGACGGACTTTATTTTTGAAGATGCTAGAATCAACAAACCAAAAAGGACCATGCTTATGAGAAAGGACATAAATAATTTGTGTCCTGATTGAAACTTCTATCTTCTCAATTTCAGATGATACAAGTTTTCTCAATTCTCTATCAAAGCAATAGAGTCTAAAAGCAGCCTGCAAGTTTGCGTTCGGCTTGAAAATATGATTGGCTTTATCAGAAAGTAATGGATACCAATATGCACTAAGACGATAATAACTGATTTGACTTAAAAGATGAACCGCCTTACTTACATCCTCAATTATTAATCCTCGTTCTTGGAGTTGCTTTAATTGCTGTTCAAAGGTTAGAGGTACTTTAGAGTAGGCAATTTTACTCATAGGTATCAAATAAAAAGCTTGCCCAAAGCGCGCTGATCAACGGGAAGCGGGGCAAGCATGTTGGCGCAAACATACGCAATCCATTCGTAAAGGCAAAATGTAAGTCTATAGTATGACATGCTGTTTCTTCTACACCCCCACCATCAACGGCATCAGCAGCATCAGCACATCTTCATTTTCTGCTTTTTCTGTAGGGCGGAAAATGCCAGCGCGTGTAGGTGTGCTTAGGTCGAGTTGAAGATCTGCACCATCCACATTGTTTACCATTTCAATTATCAGCTTTGCATTGAAGGCGATTTTCATATCCTCGCCGCTGTATTGGCAGCTAAGTGTTTCTTTTCCTTCGTAAGAAAAATCAATATCCTGCGCGCTCAGTTGCAGAGAGTTTCCGTTAATGTCGAGCACTACCTGATTCGTTGTTTTGTTAGCAAAAATGCTTACACGGCGCATGGCGCTCACAAAGTCGGTTCTGTTTACGGTTAGCTTGTAAGGGTTGTCCATAGGTATTACCGCCTGGTAATCGGGGAAGCGTGCATCTATCAGACGACAGCTCATGCTAAGGTGGCTGGTGGTTACAAAAAGATGGCTGCTATTGTAAGAAAGTTCCAGTTGAGTATCATCTGCGGGAAGCGTTGCGCGCAATTGCTGTAATGGTTTCTTAGGAACTACAAACCCTTCTTCTGTGGGGCAGTTTACATCGGTGCGGGTAAATTGTACCAATCGGTGTGCATCGGTAGAAACGAAGGTGATGCGTTCTTTGCCAAGCTCAAAAAACACACCTGTCATGGCGGGGCGAAGCGTATCGTTGCTTACTGCAAACAGTGTTTTGTTGATGCTTTCTATCAAAGAGATAGAGGTCATTGTGAAAGAAGTGGTGTCGCTGGGAGCGGGTTCTTTAGGGAAATCATCGGCCTTTTCGCCGCCAATTTTATACTTACCAACTGATGAACTCATTTCTATACTCAGATCCTGTTCGTTGATATTAAATGTGATGGGTTGTTCCGGCAGATTTTTCAAATACTCAAGCAAAATTTTGGAAGGGATGCAAATGCGTCCGTCACCTTGCGCTTCTGTTACCTCCGTTTGTACCCGCATCATCGTTTCGAGGTCGGTAGCTGTAAGGGTCAGGGTATTGTCTTTCAGTTCAAACAAAAAATCTTCGAGTACAGAAAGTACCGTGTTCGAACTAATTACACCGCTGATCTGTTGCAGGTTTTTCAGCAATCCTGTGGAAGTAACGATAAAACGCATTGGTACATTTGGTTTGTCAAACAAAGATAATCGTTTGAACCTATCAAGCATATCGGTGTGGAAATCTGACAAGCGGTTGTGAACAAGCGTGATTTTCCTGAAACAATAGCAATGAGAGTACGAAAAATCTCTGGGCTTGCGGCGAGAGAAACTCGAAAAATCTGTTAGAATGTCTTTTGTATTTTTACCGCTAAACAGTAGCTGCGGATTATTTAGAAAGCATGAATTGGTTGTACAAGTTATTTGGAAGCAAAGATCAGGAAGACGATACTTCTGCGAATGAAAGTAATGGATTGGCAAAAGTGGACAACCACAGCGGCGTGTGGATATTTGCAGGGCTGGAAGACATTCGTTTCGGCAGGTACAGCGACAACAATAAATCTCAAAAGAAAACCCAAAGCTGGTACATAGCAGAAGACCGCTTCAAAGAAAAAAACTACACGGAGGCTTTCGTTGCTTTTTTCGACTATCTGCGAGATGATGAAGAGGATAATGTGATTGTAATCCAGGATGGAAACAGTTTTACATTTACCCTTTTTCAAGGTTCCAAGAAAGTTCATGGAGAAATAAATACGGAGACGATCAATGCAAAATCACCACTTGCAGAAATGGTGCATCCCAGCACGGCCGTGATGCGCCGACTTCTGGAAATAAATTATTCTCTTTACTACAGCCACAGCGGCATGGATAATGGAAATACGCTGTATATGGTTTTCATTGCCGATGTTCCATCAACAAATCCAAGCAAACTATACTACGGTTTTAGAGAATTGGCTACAAAATCCGACCGGCAGGACGACCTGCTGCTCTCAGATTTTTCTTCATTAAAACCTACCGATCATGAGCATTTAAGACTACTACCCGAGGCAGAACTTGAAGTGAAGTACAAGTATTTTAAAAAATGGATTGAAGAAACGCTTGCAAGAGTGTCGGAATTAAATCAGGATAGTTTTTCGGGGGCTATTGCCTATCTCCTACTGACACTTATTTATCGCATTGACTTTCTGATGCAGCCGGAAGCAAAACTTCTTTCAGCGCTTGAAAAAATAAACGGACTATACTGGGACAAAAAAAATGAGATCGCGTTGGTAGAAAGAAACCAGATGATGAAAGATGCAATTCGGAAATTGCTGGATATTTCAAAAGAAGATTTTAGCAAAAGTCTATACAAATCGAAGAGCACTTTTTCTATAGCCACGCCCCCAAAAGCTGACAAAGCAAGAGATCATATCATAAGTGCCAACAAAGATTCCAATTGGTATGTAGAAAACAAATACTCTGACATTGCCTTAGTGATCAATGAATATGGTATGGTTTACAATCAATTTCTCTATAGTATGCCCAAACTTCAAACCGACCTTATCACCATTTATATGGCTGTAATGCACGCAGATTTTTTTGCAGAACTGGGAATGAAGGAAAAGCTGTATGATGCAGAGAAAAAACAATTTGCGAGCGACCTGATTACAGGAGCGACAGATTACGCGATAGAAAAGTACAAAGACAAGTTTCGGAACATGAAATGGGATCATAGCCAGATTTCGTTTAGTAACCTGTATGAATTTGGCATAGACTTCAGCGAACAACTGTCTAACCTGAATCTGGAAACAAAAAGAGATTGATGAGTGTACACGATGTTATCGAACGGTATCAGAACACAGTTGTTCAAATAGCCACCAAAACCGGCACAGGTACGGGCTTTTATCTTGTGGATTACGATCTGATCGTTACTAATAATCACGTAGTAAAAGACAACCGGAAAGTGACAGTAAAAGGGAGAAAGTTTGATAAAAGACTGGCTCAGGTATTATTTACAGACGAAAAATTTGATCTCGCTTTTTTGCAACCACCGGTTGACATGAAAGATTTGCCGGAACTAAAATTGGGTGATTACAATCTTTTAAAAGATGGCAATACTGTTATAGCGATAGGGCATCCTTACGGTTTAAATTACACTGCAACGCAGGGAGTGATTTCGCGGGTAGATCGCGTGCAACAGGGATTGAAATACATTCAGATTGACGCAGCCATTAACCCAGGCAACAGTGGCGGGCCGTTAATTGATACAAATGGTGATGTGGTGGGTGTAAACACATTCATTATAAAAGGCGGTGACAATCTGGGATTTGCATTGCCGGTTAATTATTTAAAAGAAGCGCTTGATGAATACAAACCGATAAAAGGCGAGGTGGCTATTCGCTGCCCCAACTGCACTACACTTGTTACTGAGCAAACGCTTGATAACAACAAGTATTGTCCGAATTGTGGAACCAGTATTGACTTTCCACTTAAGAATGAAGTAGAAGAGGAACCTATTTCGGGCATTGCGAAAACTATTGAAGACATCATTGAAAAGCTTGGGTACAACCGCGAGCTTGCTCGCACAGGACAGAACAAATGGGAGGTGGAAGAAGGCTCTGCGAAAATTAAGATTACTTACAATCCTGAAAATTACTTCATCATCAGCGATGCTTTTCTTTGCCAATTACCAAAGCAGGGAATAAAGGAGTTATACATGTATCTGCTCCGTGAAAACTTCAAACTAAAAGGAAAATTCTTTTCCTTGCATGAAGGAAGTGTGGTGCTCAGCAGCCTTATTTATGATCTTGATATTAATCTGGAAAGTGGTGAAAAAATGTTCAGCGATCTTTTTCAAAAAGCTGATCATTACGACACGATTTTGATCGGGCAGTTTAATTGTATTCCGAATTTAGAGGAAAGATGATGGTTGAATGGGGATGTATGAACTGGGAATGTCTGAACCGGGATTTGCAGGATTAAAAGATTAGTAGGATTATTCCCTGTTCCTTTTCTCTGTGCCCTCTGTGGAAACTGTCTGAACCGGAATGTCTGAACCGGGATTTGCAGGATTAAAAGATTAGTAGGATTATTCCCTGT
>CALMWT010000080.1 GCA_937870855.1 uncultured Taibaiella sp. | reverse complement strand
TATTGGTGGCTTGATTGGAGGCATGCTGATTGGCTACCTGCTCTATCCGACATTGAAGAAAGCTCATGGATAAGCGATCTTACGGGTAGTAATTTTTATGGTGACGTGAAGTCGGTTGATAAAAGGTCTCATTCACAAATCAGAGAAGCCTGGTAGCAGGAAGACGGACCATGGGAAATCTTTAGTTTAAGGTTTACCAACATTAGAAGCTTACAGAGAGTTTTCATAGCTTCATTGCTGGGATGCCAGAGGAGTAAAGTACGCAGGACTTTCATTAATCTAATATAAAGATTGCCAGATGACCAATTATAACCTGCAGGGGAAAAGTAAAATGGATGTATTCAGACAAAAGGTTTACATCGTTATTTATGGTGTGAATACGCCTGCCGGAAAGGCTTTTGATGTATGGCTGCTTATATTGATTTTGCTCAGTGTCTTCACCATTATGTTAGAAAGTGTAGAAGGCATAGATCAGCTTTATCATAAAGAGCTGATTGTACTTGAATGGATTTTCACTATAATATTCACTTTAGAATATGCCTTGAGAGTACTGGTCAGCCGGAGACCATTAAAATACATTTTTAGTTTTTACGGAATTATTGATCTGCTTTCAATATTTCCTATGTTTCTCTCTATTTTCATAAAAGGAAGCCACATACTAACCAGTTTACGAATATTAAGATTGCTTAGGTTATTCAGGGTTTTCAGACTGATGGAGTTTATGGAAGAGTCTTCAAAACTCAAAGTAGCACTCTTGGCAAGTAGAGCGAAAATCATGGTATTCCTTTATACAGTACTCATAATTGCCGTATTGATAGGAACGATGATGTTTTATATAGAAGGGCCGGAAAACGGCTTTACTAGCATTCCAAAGAGTGTTTTTTATACCATTGTAACGCTTACCACAGTAGGGTTTGGTGATATGGTTCCGGCAACACCACTGGGTCAGTTTCTCTCAATGATACTCATGGTTACGGGATATGGCATTATTGCAGTACCAACTGGAATTGTAGGCGTTGAGATAGCAAAGCAATCAGGAAGAACAAATGACAATAACAAGCAAGAAAGGACAAACAAGCACAACAGGTTGAACGGTATTGTTTGTGCACATTGTAATCATGAGGGGCATAGAAATGACGCGGAATACTGCTATTATTGTGGACATTCATTACACATATAGTGTACGTGCCAAAGGAACAGAGATCTTTCTTAGAATTTAACGCTTAAATAGCAAATTGCTTTTTCCATCATCCTACCTTTGCTCATGCTCCCGCCCAATTGGCAAAAGGATTCCAAAGAACATCAGAAGGCTTACAAACGGCTGCTTGAGAAAGGCAATAAGAATAAGATGCTACGTGTGCTGCCGGAGCTGCATGAGGAGGCGTTTTCTAAAATAGATTGTTTGGAATGTGCCAATTGCTGTAAGAATTATTCGCCGAGGTTTAAGCAGCCGGATATAAAGCGGATCGCAAAGCGATTGAAAGTAAAAGAAGGTGAGTTGGTAAGTAAATATTTAAGGCTTGATGAGGATGGGGATTATGTAACCAAGACATCGCCTTGTCCGTTTTTGGCGGCAGATAATACTTGCAACATCTATGATGATCGTCCCAGTGATTGCGCGCGGTATCCTTATACAAATGAAGATGTGATGGTAAAGCGCGTGGGACTCACATTGAAGAATGCCACAGTATGTCCTGCGGCTTTTTTAGTGCTGGAGCGGCTGCTGGAGATGGAGTGACAATTATTTCACACCAAGTACACAAAGAAGAATTTCACACAGAGGGCACAGAGAATAGAGGCACGAAGAATCATCACGATAATCTTTCAATCCTATAAATCCCAATTCAGACAATTTCACACGGAGGGCACAAAGAAGAACACCGACACAAGGAAATCCCCTAATCCTTTAATCCTATAATCCGGGTTCAGACAATTTCACACCAAGTACACAAAGAAGTACAACGACACGAAGAAATCCCTAATCCTTCAATCCTATAAATCTTAATTCAGACAATTTCACACCAAGTACACCAAGAAGAACAACGAAAAGAGGAAATCCCCTAATCCTATAAATCCCAATTCAGACAATTACTCCAATATCTTCACCCCGTAAGTAGGGTTGTAGGTTCTGGCGAGCGAGTCGAGCAGTCGGGCAGTGTCGGCAGGCGATATGTTGGTGACGGGCATCGTGACGTAAAATAGAGACGAATCTTCTTCTGTTACGAGTTCTACATTTTTGCCAAGGTTTTTGAAAAAGTCTATTCTTCTTTGTGCCTTTGGCAGGTTGGTGTAGGTGTTGATGATCACGTCAAAGGTGAGTAAACCTGCTTCAGATGTGATATTGCTGGTGGTGGTTGTGTCTATTGTGGTACTATCGGAAATGGGTGGTGGGGCAGCGGGTAGTGAATCTTGAATTTGTGTCGGCATTAGGGGCTCTTCGGTGGTGTTTTGTTGTTGACTCATGTACTGAATGCCGAAGTAGATGAGTGCGCAGATGGCAATGAGTATAGCGCCCCATGCTGCTACTTTTACCCAGCTAATAGCTGATGTTTCGGTTTCTGTGTCGGGGTCTATGTATCGTGGCTTTACAATTGGTATGTCAGCGGCAGTAGCGGGATAGATAGTTTCATCTTGTCGCCTTGCTACCCGCATAGACGGAAGTGGTGGAGGTGCGTATTGAAAAGCAGGATCGGTAATGAAGCGAATTTTGCTTTTTTCTTCTACAAAAGAACCTACAGAGGGAATAGGAACAGGTCTGCCGGCTTGAAGATCTATACGTGCCTGAGAGCTAAATTCCCGAAGGGCATTGGAGGCTTTGCTAATGCTTATTTGTTCGTTGGTGGCAATAAAGTTTGCGAGGTTGTCGTCAATAGACCCCGTTTGGGTAATTACTACTTCATAGGAAGGGGCCTGTAGATTTTCGCCATCGTAAGATGCAGATCTTTTACGAAGCTCAAGATTGCCTAACCCGTGTATGTAAACGAAGTTGTTTTTCAGTAAGAATAAACCAATGTATTTGGCAACGTCCATTTTTGTTTCCTCGAAAATTTGAGGCTGTAAGTTAAGTATATCACCGGAAAATACGGGATGAATCAGCGTTATATTTAAAATTTAAAACGCAATCCTCCGAAGACATTTATGCCGAAAGTTTCATAGCCATACCAACGTTGATAGCGATTGTTAAACACATTATTGACGTTGATGAAAGCTGAAAGCCGGGGTATAAATTGATATTCAGCACCTGCTCCAGCATCTAATGCTGTGGAGAGTTTTACTTCCTGATTCAATTCATTGAGCGCATAAATCTGGTCGAGCACAATGGCATACGCAGTAATTGTAAGATCAGGAATTGGATGCAACATAAGATCGGCCTTGATGCGCATACCTGGCTCATGCCATACCCGACTAAATGTTTTTTGACCAAAACTTGTGTAAACTCCGGTTGCACCAATACTAAACCTGTTGGCTACCTGATAACGAATTGAAGCTTCAAAAGAAATAGCGTTAACGAGTGAGTCGTAAACTAAGTAAAAGTTCTTGCGGTCGTGCGTATTGTTAAGGAACATGGGCAAATGTTTCAACTGCCACCAGCTTAGTTTTCCCGATACCGTAAAATGATTGCCAATGCCGGTGCTTAGCTTTCCGAAAATTTCCTCAGTTCGTGTTTGTCTTACACTGAAAGAAGGATGAGTGGACAAAGGGAACAAATATGGATTGTAGGTAGTGAGTTGCCTGAATGTATTTTGTCTCAGGTCAGCTTTCCAGCCTGCGCTAATGGTAAATTGAGTGCTTGCGAAACGGTACGCTGCTTCTATGTCGGGTAAAAAAAGCAGATCATAAAAATTGCTTAAAGTGGGATACAATCCAGCCCTTCCTGAAAAACCATTTTTCTGAAAGCTAAGTTGCGGCGTAAACTGAAATGTATTGTTGGTCCATTCTCTTGAAACACCCGAAAGTGTAGTGAAAGCTCCTCTTACCCCAACGCTTAGTGTAAGCGAGGTATCAAAGTTTTTAGAGAAAGGCACATCGAAAAATAAGGTGCGCTCCGATACTTGGTTTGCATCTGTGTAATAGTCTATCCCAATTTTAGGATGATAGTTTATTCCAAGCTTATTAACTCTTTCATTCTTCACATCAAACGCGGCTCTTACTCCGGTGTAAGTTTGTTTAACAGAGTCAGCGCCCAGTTCAAGCAGTGCATGGTTGTAGCCGTAAAAATGGTATTGATTTCTCATGCCTTCAAGGGATAATCTCAAAGCATGGTCTCCGCTGTGTAAAGTACCCTCAGTTTCTATTCCAGAAAGGGCAATTTTCTGATTTTTGATGTTGCCATTTTGCGACAAATGGTGTAGGTGCAAAGAGGTTTCGTAATTATTTTCCTTGCTATAGCCAATGCCCGCATCTGCACAAATTGTTGACAGGTTACCGCCGCCTAACTTCAAATAGTTTTGAAAGGGGAGCTTAGTAGAGTCTTTCCCCAGTGCCAAAGGTCGTAGCGGAAGGGATGAATAGGTATAAGAAAGCGCCTGTTGGGGAACATCATATTTAAAAGCTGGTCTTGATGTATCGCGCGGAGGCACATCAGGTTTGAAATCAGGTTTTGGTGCCTGCTTTACTTCGGGCTTGTAAGACTGAAGAACTTCGATAGTAGTGCTCTTCAGTGTAGTATCGCTTCTTTGCTGCGCACTTGCGTGCAGGGCAAGCACCATTAATGATGAAACAACAATACTTCTCCTCATGCTTTGTTTTTTAATGCTCCTTCAGTTTGCTTTTCTGCTTTTCCAGTCTTTTGACCTCATCAAGTTTTTGGGAAGCCTCTTTTTTAAGCTCTGTATTTTTTGTGTTTTTTACCACACTCTGTAATGTCGCTTTTGCATTGAAGTAGTCTTTTTGCTGTATTAAAATATCGGCAATGAGCAGGTAAGATTTTACCGACCAATATTCATTTCCTACGTTTAGTTTCAGTGCATTTGCAGCCGCGAGTTCCGCTTCTTTCAGATTGTTTTGCTGAAGCAATATCTCTGCAATTCTATAACGCGCCTCAGCCGCTATGCTTTCGTTGGTGGCAATTTCCAGTTGTTGGTACAGCGCTAATGCCTCTGCTGTTTTATTACTCCGTTGCAGCGATCTTGCTTTGAAAAAGTTTACTTCATTTGAAATAGCTTCTTCCAAAACAGGCATGGCAAGCAATGTGTCAGCATAGTTTGCAGCGCGCTCAAACTGACCTGCATTGTAGTAAGACCGCATCATACCGCTATACGCAAGGTGCAGATTCTCCTGGCTCATAGCGCTGTTTCTGAGTAAAGCGTAGTAACCGGCCGCTTTTTCATAATTGCTTAATTTATTTGCCGCATCAGCAGCGCGTTTTGCACTCGATTCGGAAAACTCATTCCAGGGCAGTGAAAATATTGCATCATATTCCGTCAATGCGGCTTCATATTCTTTCAACTGAAAATGACTTTCTGCTTTGTAGTAATGTGCGTGTGTGGTAAATAATCCGTTGGGATATTTTTCTAGGTAAGAAGTAAGTGTGGTTTTGGCATTTGCCCAGCGTCCGGCGGCAACTTGTGCCTCAGCAGTTGCGTAGTAAGTCGAATCCATCGTTTCACTGCCAATGGCAGGAAGACCATATTCGCTCACCAATTTTGCATACGCTTCCGGCTGGTTGGTTTCCATATAAAGGCTGCGCAAAGCCTCTATTGCTGAAACGCGCTCTTCACTGGCAGGGTAGTTGGCAATGATATTTTTATACGCCTCCATTGCTTTGAGGTTATTGTCAATTTCCTGATAGGCAAACCCAATTTTCATCCATGCTTTTGCGGCATAGTTTCTTGCATCGAGGTTAGTAGTTAAAGGCTCAAGCAGTGTGATGGCTTGTTGGTATTTATTGTCTTCAATTAATGTGCTCCCCAACTCATAGCGGGCATCATTGCTGTATTTGGAAGGAGGAAATTTGTTGATTAATTGGTGTAGCAAATTTGTCTTTTCAACAGACTTCCCCTGCACACCAAGTAGTATTCCTTTTTGCAAAATAGCATAGTCAGATTCCGATGTATTCGCCGCAATAATTTTATCGTAAAGATCAGATGCCTCTTTAAAATTCTTCTGCATGAAGGCTGCATCTGCTTCGCGCACAGAGGCGTTAATAGCTATGGTTGAATTAGATGGAGTGCCTTGTTTCGCTTTTGCAAAATAGGTTTGTGCTGCACCGTAATCTTCCATTTCCATTGCGGCATATCCAAGGTTTAGATATGCATTTGCAAAAGTTGCCTGTGGGCTGATGGACGCTAATATTCCTCTGTCAATGTTTCTGTTTACAAACTGTTTTAAATTGGAAAGAACTTCAGCAGGTTTATTTTGTCGGTGCGCAATATCGCCTTTCCAAAAATACGCGGCAGCTTCGTAAGCTTCATCCACAGGTTGTTCTAGTGAAGCGGTAAGCAATGCTTTTGCCTTTGCCAGATCACCATTACGCATTTGCTGCATCGCATAGCCAT
>CALMWT010000079.1 GCA_937870855.1 uncultured Taibaiella sp. | reverse complement strand
GAGTATGTCTATGTCGAGTGCGTCGCCTATCATGATGCTGTTTGGTGGTGTGGCGCCGGCGGCGCGGAGGGCGTATTGGAAGATGGCGGGGTGGGGTTTGGGGCTGTTGCTTTTTTCGGAGGTGATGACGTGGGTGAAGTAGGTGGCGATGCCGGAGTATTGGAGTTTTTGCCATTGGGTGGTTTCAAACCCGTTGGTGATGAGGTGGATGGTGTAGCGGGTGTGGCAGTGGTGGAGGAGTTGTTTGGCGTAGGGGGTGAGGAGGGTTTGGGCGGGGAGGAGTTCGAGGTAGTGTGCGCTCATTTCGTGGGCGAGGTTGGTGTCGCCTATTTTAAAGTCGAGGAGGGTGAGCCATATTCTTTTCCAGCGTAGGTCTTCGCGTTTTATGTATCCGTTTCGGAATCGTTCCCACATGCGGTCGTTGTGGGCTTTATATACTTGCATGAAGGTGTTGAAGTCGGTGATGCCGCGTGCGGGTAGGTTGTATTCGTGGTATAGTGTGCGGAGGGTGTTTTCGGAGTTTTTGTCGAAGTCCCAGAGGGTGTGGTCGAGGTCGAAGAAGAGGTGTTTGTATTTGTTGGTCATGGCTGCGGTGCAAATTTACCGAAATAAAAAACCTGACAAGCTGTTGGTGAAGCTTGTCAGGCAAGAAGTAGTGTAAGCTTTTTATTTTTTTCGATAGTAGATTTTGTCTTCGAAGAATTCGTTGGTGGCTTGTAGTGCTGGGTTTGCCATGCGTTCGTACATGCGTGATATTTCGATTTGCTCTTTGTTTTCGTGTATTTCTTCGAGGGTGTCGGTGTGGCTGGAGAATTCGTCGAGTTTTTTGTGGAGGTCTTCTTTCATGGTTACTGAAAGTTGGTTTGCTCGGCGGGACATTACTACGATGGATTCGTAGAGGTTTCCGGTTTTTTCTTTGATGGCGGTTACGTCGCGTGTTTCAACGAGTGGGTTGACTGATGCGAGGACTTTTTTATTGATGCTCATTGCGTAGTTTGTTTATGTTATCTGTTGCTTGTGTAAAATATTTTTGGCCTTCGGTGATGTATTTGCTGTTTGGGTAGGTGGACTTTAGTTCGTTGTATGCGGTGATGGTGTTTGAGAAGCGTTCTTCTTGTTTTTCTGCTACGCTGGCATCGGCATAGTTGTATAGGGCGCGTACTATCATGTATTGGTAATACTCGCTGTTGGGCGACTCTGGGTAGCTTTGGAGAACGCTTTTGTAGGATACGCTTGCTGCTTTGTATTGGCTGATGTTGTAATAAAGTTTTGCGGCGGCTGCTTCTTTTGTTTCGAGTTTGAGACGCATTTCGTCCATGAGTTTATCGGCTTCTACGAGTCGCTTGCTATTTACATGAGTATTGATGTAAGATTGCATGGCCTCCATAGCTTTGATAGTGTTGGTTTGCTCGAGCGATGCTTTTGGAGACATTTTATAGAGACTTACTGCGTGCATGTACTCTGCTTCTTCAGCATCTTTACCGCTTGGAAAATAATCTACAAAGTTTTTAAAATGGTAGGAGGCAGAAAGGAAATCTCTAAGGTAATATGCGGAGTATGCGTACTTGAAATAAAGCGCTTCAAAGTTTTTGGTACCCTTCATTACCGGCAGCAAACTTTCGTACACAGAATTTGCTTTTTGATAGTGCTTCTTATCAAAATATTCGTTTGCCTTGGTTAGCTTATAACTTATATCATCACTCTTCAAAACCTTCTCATAGCCACTACATGCGCTTAAAAGAATGAGGAGCAAGCCTATAATCGAATAGTTTGAAATTAGTTTAAGCATAAATTGGGGTGCGAAAATAGCTAAATTAAGTTTTAATGCCTAATGCTTCCTTCCAGCTACAATGGAAAGTAGTGTTAAGATATCTTGACTGATGGAAATCTCTATGTTTACTGATTGATTTGAAAACTCTCGGTTTCTCGTCTTGTCTATTGTCTTACCCAAAATAAGCTTCATGAGTTTTCCACAGTAATTCACAGATTTCCACATCGCATTCTTAAAGAATTGTTAGTTGCGGTATGAAACCCTTTGCCAACAAGGACTTTGGATAAATATAATGGTGTGGATAAATATGTCGTTAATTCATTGTGTGAATTTGTGGGAGTTTGTGTTATTTTGTGTCACAAAGGGTAAGAGTCTAATTTTTCTAATGACAAATTTTCTCGGAGAATATGAAGTTGCAATAGATGCCAAAGGGCGCTTTTTAGTGCCGTCTGGTTTTCGCAAGCAACTGCCTGAAGGCTCGGTTGAAAGGTTTGTTATTAACAGAGGTTTTGAAAATTGCCTTACGCTATATCCAATAAACAGTTGGAATGTTTTAGCGGAAAAGATTAATAAGCTTAATGACTTCAATTCTAAAGTGCGCGATTTTAAGCGCCTTTTTCTAAACGGAGCAACTATGGTTGATGTAGATAGCGCTGGTCGCCTGTTACTTCCAAAACCGTTGCAGGAATATGCTAGCATTAAGAAGGAGATGATTTTTTCGGCGCAAGGAAATAAAGTGGAGTTGTGGGATAAAGATACTTATTACAATTATATCCGTCAGCAGTCCGCGAGTTTTTCCGATCTGGCGGCGGAAGTGGCAGGAAGTGATTTTATCAACCCATTTGAAGGTTTATAAATGGGCAATCCCACTTTTTACCACACAACAGTTCTTTTAAAGGAGGCGGTTGATGGTCTTGAAATAAAAAAGGATGGCGTATATGTAGATGCCACTTTTGGAGGAGGAGGTCATAGCCGGGCCATTCTGGAGCAGATAGGTGAAAATGGAAAACTCTTCGCCTTTGACAAGGATGCAGATGCCTGGAGAAACAAGCCAGAGGATGTGAGAATTATTCCGGTTAATGAAAATTTTCGCTTTCTGAAACGCTTTCTGAAACTGCATGGTCATCCGCAGGTTGATGGAGTTCTTGCCGATCTGGGCGTGAGTTCTCATCAGTTCGATACCGGAGAGCGTGGGTTTTCAACCAGATTCGATGGTCCACTGGATATGAGAATGGATCAACGGGGAGAGAAAACAGCAGCAGAAGTTCTTAAAAAATATAGTGAAGCAGAGTTGCACAAACTTTTTGAGCAGTATGGTGAAGTGAGAAATGCACGGCAATTAGCAAAGCACCTTGTTGCTAATCGTAGCAAAGGAACACTAAATAGCATCGCCTCGCTCAAAGCTTTATTAGCGCCTGTGATGAAGGGAAACGAACAGCGATACCTCGCGCAGGTTTTTCAGGCATTGCGTATCGAAGTGAACGATGAGTTTGGAGCATTGAGGGATTTTTTGCAGCAAGCAGCAGAATGCCTAAAACCGCAGGGAAGATTGAGTGTGATCACATTTCACTCTTTAGAAGATAGAATAGTAAAGCAGTTTATAAAAAAGGGAAGTTGGGAAGAAAGAACCACAGGATTATATGGAAATGAGCGGGAAGACTGGATATTAAAAGAAGTGACTAAAAAACCTTTGGAACCTACAGAAGAAGAGAAAAAAAATAACCCGCGTTCAAGAAGTGCACGATTACGAATAGCAGAGAAACTATGAACGAAGCCAACCACATCCGAGAAGAAGAACAAGAATCATTGCCAGATCATGCAGTAAAAAATGATTGGCAGGCAATGGTGGAGAAATTGTCTTACAAAGGAATTGTTCACAACATTCCCTACCTCAGTTTTCTTGTTTTTCTCTGCGTGCTGTACATAACGAATAGCCAGCGAACAATCCAAACACAACGTGTACTAAACAAAAAAAATGAAGAGCTGAAGGAATTGCGTTGGAAATACATGGACATCAAGTCTCAGCTCATGAGTGCCGGAATGGAAACAGAAATAATTCGTAACGCTGCGCATCTGGGTTTAAAACCAATGATGCTGCCTGCATATAGAATAGAAACTGAGGAAAAAAACATAGTGTCGAAGTGAACGTAAGAAAGGAAATACGGTTTAGGGTTTATGTTGCCTTTACTTGCGTGTGCATGTTTGGTGCGGCAATTATTTTAAAGGCTGCCTGGATTCAAGTGAAAGAGGGACCTGAACTACGTGAGCTGGCTAAGGAAATGCGCACGCACAACAAAGTATTGCCTGCGGAACGTGGAAATATTTATACCGAAGACGGCATGTTGCTTTGTTCCTCTATTCCACAATTTGATCTTCATGTTGATTTTTCAGTAATCAAAAAAGACACTTTCAACAGATATGTTGACACCCTCGCCAGTTGCTTGTCAACACTTTTTAAAGACGCTTCCAAAGACCAATACAAAAAGCAATTGGTCACAGCTTTTGAGAAAAAAGAAAAATATTATTCCCTAAAAAGAAACCTTCCTTACTATCAATATCAGGCGGTAAGAGCCTTCCCTATTTTTAATAAGGGCAAAAGAATTGGTGGATTGATTGTTGACTCACGCATCAGACGCATCAACCCCTATGGCATGCTTGCTTACCGCACCATTGGATTGCATCGTGAGAATGTTCAAAACATAGGACTTGAAGCCACTTTCGATAGTGTTCTACATGGTAAAGACGGACGAAGACTTGATCAGAAAGTAACCGGCGGAGTCTGGATGCCTGTGGAGGGTTCGGAAATAGAATCAGTAAACGGAAGGGACGTTGTAACTACCATTGACGTAAGCATACAAGAAGTGGCACAACATGCTTTGATGAGTGTTTTAAAGCAGTACGAATGCTTGTATGGAACTGTAGTGATCATGGAAGTGCAAACTGGAAAAATTCGTGCACTCGTAAATCTTGGAAGACAAAAAGACGGAAGCTATTGGGAAGATCTGAACTATGCAATGTTTGCAACTGAACCCGGCTCTACTTTCAAACTTGCTACACTTGCTGCCCTATTAAACGACAATTATATAAACGTTGAGAAAAATGTGGATTGTGAAGGCGGTGCAAAACAATTTGCTGATCGCGTAATGCATGACTCACATCACGGCCTCGGTGTTCTAACTATTAAAAAGGCATTTGCGCAATCTTCAAATGTGGGTATGGCCACGCTCGCGCAAAAATATTATGGCAATAATCCCGGCAAATTCATTGATAATTTAAAACGCCTTCAACTCACCAGCAAAACAGGAATTGATTTATCGGGTGAGCGCAAACCTGCGATTATTACTCCGGGATCTAAACACTGGCGTGCAACCACATTGCCCTGGATGGCCACAGGCTATGGCATTCTTATCTCTCCATTGCACACTTGCATGTTGTACAACGCACTTGCCAACGATGGTAAAATGATGAAGCCTTATCTCATAAGCGCTATTCGGGAGTATGGGAAAGATGAGCGTGTTTTCGAACCACAAGTGTTATTAGATAAGATTGTTCCTGACGATGCGCTTGATCAATTAAAATCTTGCGTAGAAGAAGTAGTAGTTAGCGGAACGGGAAAGCACATACAATCTTCGTTTTACACTATTGCAGGAAAAACAGGAACCGCGCAGGTTGCAGATAAAGGCATTCGTTATACCGACGGAGTTTATCAGGGTTCGTTTGTGGGATATTTTCCCGCCGATAAACCACGCTACACCATAGCTGTAGTTATTCGTACAAAGCCACGTTCTACATCTTATTACGGAGGTACGCTTGCCGCACCGGTTTTCCGAATGATCTCCGACAAAATATTTGCAGATGGTATGGGACATTGGGATGAACCTCTCGATAGTCTTTCAAAACATGGAAAACCTGCATTAGCAGCCAACCTTGCGGCAACAAGCAACAGCTATAAAAAATTACTTAAGACGGTGGGTAAAACTGCCTACGCAGAAATAGACGCAGCACCACAAACCATATCACAACTGAGTTTGGATACAAGTAAAAACGCCTACATAAAATCAAGAGCTATTCACTACGGAATTGTACCAGATGTGAAAGGACTTTCCATAAAAGATGCTGTTTACCTGTTAGAAAACCAAGGATTGAAAGTTTGGGTGAAAGGACGCGGAACCATAAAAGGACAGTCATTAGCACCAGGAACAAAAATCAATAAAGGACAAGAAATAACCTTACTACTTAGCTAAGAAAATGCCTGCTTTAAAAAACATACTGACGCACACAACTTTCACACAACTGAAGGCTAATACCGATGTTGATGTAAAAAGTTTGTGTATTGACAGTCGCAAAGTGACAACAGGCAGTGCGTTCATTGCAATGCGTGGCTTTGCCACCGATGGTCATCAGTTCATTGAAAAAGCAATTCAGGACGGCGCTTCGGTAATTGTTTGTGAAAACCTTCCTGAGGTATTGAATGACAAAGTCGCTTATGTACAAGTAAGCAATAGTGCTTTAGCGGCAGGACAAATGGCGGCAGCATTTTACAATCATCCTTCTAAAAAAATCAAAGTGATTGGTGTTACCGGAACTAATGGTAAAACCACAGTCGCCACTCTACTCTATAAGTTATTTGAAAAGCTTGGTTATAAATGCGGGTTGATCTCTACAGTTCAAAATCATATTCATACCGAAGTGGTTCCCTCCACCCATACTACTCCCGATGCAATCAGCATTCAATCGCTGCTTGCAGAGATGGCAGATGCAGGATGCTCGCATGTTTTCATGGAAGTGAGTTCACATGCAGTACATCAACAACGCATTGCGGGGATTGAATTTGCGGGAGCCATTTTCACCAACATCACGCACGATCATTTGGATTACCACAAAACTTTCGATGAGTATATACGGGTGAAGAAAAAGTTCTTTGATGATTTACCTGCTGAAGCATTTTCACTCACAAATGCAGATGATAAAAGAGGGGCCGTGATGTTGCAAAATACCAAAGCAAGTAAGAATAGTTATAGCTTAAAAACACCTTGCACCTTTAAAGGAAAAGTGTTGGAAAACAACCTTACCGGGTTGGTGATGAATGTTGATAATTACGAAGCACATTTCAGAATGATAGGCACTTTCAATGCCTACAATCTGCTCGCGGTTTATGGTGCAGCAGTATTGCTCGGTGAAGAAAAAATGAATGTGCTTTCTGTGCTAAGCGACCTGCACGGCGCGCCAGGAAGATTTGAAACGTGTATGTCTGCAAACAGTAAGGTGCTCGGCATTATTGACTATGCGCATACACCCGATGCTTTGATCAATGTATTGGCAACTATCAATCAGCTACGCACCAATGGACAACATCTGATAACTGTGGTGGGTTGTGGTGGAGATCGTGATGCGGCGAAAAGACCCATCATGGCAGAGGTAGCTTGCGAACATAGCGATAAAGCAATTTTCACCGCAGACAATCCTCGCAATGAAGATCCGGAACACATACTGAATGAAATGGAAGCCGGCATTACCGTTGCGCACAAAAGAAAACAATTACGCATCAGCAATAGAAAAGAAGCAATTAAAACGGCATGTGCGTTAGCACAACCAGAAGACATAATACTAATTGCCGGAAAGGGACACGAGACTTATCAGGAGATAAAAGGAGTGAAACATCCTTTTGATGATCGTGAAGTTTTAAAAGAATGTTTTGAACTGCTAAATAAATAGAAGCGTTGAATGCTCTACTACCTGTTTACATATCTGCGTGAGCACTTCGGACTTTTCGGAGCGGGGATATTTTACTATATAACCTTCCGGGCATCCATGGCGATAATTCTATCGCTGGTGATCTCCATGATTTTTGGCAAGCGGATCATTCGCTACATCCAAAAGAAACAAATTGGCGAAACGGTTCGTGAGCTGGGACTGGAAGGTGAGAATACAAAGAAGGGAACTCCTACTATGGGGGGTCTCATCATCATAGGTTCTATCCTTATTCCAACACTCATTTTTGCAAGAATTGAAAACGTTTACATCATCCTCATGCTGGTGTCAACAATATGGTTAGGACTGGTTGGATTTTTAGATGACTATATCAAGGTTTTTAAAAAGAATAAAGAAGGACTTGCCGGACGTTTCAAAATATTGGGACAAATAGGGCTTGGAATAATTGTCGGACTGACGATGTATTACAACCAACACGTAATGACAAGTCGTGAGATGGTAGATAATCAGTCTGTGGTTTACAATCCTACCGAAGAAGTAGTTTCAGAACCCATTTTTAGAAAAGACGAAAACGGAAAAACAGTAAAATACATTCGTGTAAGAACTGCTACTACCACCATACCTTTTATCAAAAGCCATGAGTTCAGCTACGCGGGTATTGCAAATGCAATCAACGAAAATGCAGTAAAGACACTTACACCTATCATCTACGTACTCTTCGTCATCTTCATTATTGTAGCAGTGTCTAATGGTGCAAATATTACGGACGGCATTGACGGACTGGCCACGGGTGTCTCTGCAATTATCGGAGTTTGCCTGGGTGTGTTCGCGTATGTTTCGGGCAACTACATTTTTGCAGATTATCTGGGCATTATGCACATTCCCAATCTCGGTGAGTTGTCCATATTCATCGGCGCATTCGTAGGAGCCTGCGTAGGTTTTCTCTGGTACAATGCCTACCCCGCGCAAGTTTTTATGGGCGACACCGGAAGTCTTGCAATTGGAGGCATAATTGCATCGCTTGCAATTATTGTAAGAAAGGAACTGTTGATTCCAATTATCTGCGGAATATTTCTCGTAGAAAATTTATCGGTGATGATTCAGGTTGCCTACTTCAAACGGACGAAGGCAAAGTATGGTGAAGGAAGAAGAATATTTCTGATGTCGCCGTTGCATCATCACTACCAAAAATTAGGATATCACGAAAGCAAGATCGTTACACGTTTTTGGATCGTGCAAATCATATTGGTGATAGTAAGTATCGTGACTTTAAAAATCAGATAGAAGAAGTGAATACAAACACAAATAAAAAACTGGTCATTCTCGGCGCTGCGGAAAGCGGTGTGGGCGCTGCATTGCTTGGCAAGCAGCAAGGATGGGAAGTGTTTGTAAGCGATGGTGGCATTATTAAAGATCATTTCAAAAAAACTTTGTCCGAATCTGGAATTGAGTTTGAAGAAAGAAAACATTCTACCGAGCAAATTCTGAATGCCGCTTGTGTAGTTAAAAGCCCCGGTATCGGAGAAAACAATCCGATCGTAAAGCAAATCAGGTCTGCAGGCATCGAAGTTTGCAGTGAAATTGAATTTGGTTTTAGGTATAAAGGAACCAGTAAAATAATTGCAATCACAGGCAGCAACGGAAAGAGTACAACCACAATGCTCACTTATCATTTACTGAAAGAAGCGGGTTATGATGTAGCGCTTGTAGGAAATATCGGATACAGTTTCGCCAAACAAATTGCAGAACGACCGGCACAGTGGTATGTAATGGAAGTGAGCAGTTTCCAGCTTGATGATATTCACCAGTTTCGTCCTGATGTGGCCGTGTTACTCAACATTACCCCAGACCATTTGGATCGCTACGACTACAAATTTGAAAACTATATAGCAGCAAAATTTAGAATCACAGAACAACAAACCGACAATGATTTTTTCATTGTCAATCTTGACGACACAGTAATACAGGAGTATTTGACTTCTCATACTACTAACTCCCGGAAAATATTTTTTACGATGAACGAGCAAAATCTAAGGAACGAAGAAGAAGGCGCTTATATAGATAACGACGAACAATTGCACGTTAAATACGGAGGCGAGGATCTAAACATGTCTATTCACGACCTGACACTAAAAGGAAAGCACAATCAATACAACAGTATGGCAGCAGGAATATCAGCTCGTGTTGCGGGTCTGCGCAAGGAAAAAATCCGGGAAAGCTTTGAATCATTCGAAGGACTGGAGCATAGACTTGAATTTGTAGCCACAGTGCGCGGAGTTGATTTTATTAATGACAGCAAAGCCACTAATGTAAACTCTGTATGGTTTGCGCTTGAAAGTATGAAGCAACCCGTGATTCTGATATTAGGCGGATTGGACAAAGGCAACGATTATAACGAGATAATGGAGCTCGTGCATGAGAAGGTAAAAGCTATTGTATGTATGGGAATTGATAACAAACCAATTCATGAAGCATTCGATAGTGTACTACCAAATGTTATTGATACGCAGAATGCAAATGATGCCGTAAATGCAGCGTATGCACTGGCAGAAAAAGGAGATGCTGTATTGCTTTCGCCTGCATGTGCAAGCTTCGACTTGTTTAAAAATTACGAAGACCGAGGAAGACAATTTAAAGCTGCTGTACGTTCGCTTTAACCCCCCAAAAAAACTAACACACATGCAACGCTTATTACAGAAAACCCGTGGAGATAAAGTGATATGGTCGGTGGTAATTGTACTATCGCTGATAAGCTTGCTTGCCGTATTTAGTTCTACACAATCACTGGCTTATCGCATGGATAAAAACTCGACCTATTACCTCATCAAACAACTAATGGTTTTAGGTCTGGGCTTACTCATTATCTATTGGGTGCATCGAATCAACTATACGCAATTTGCGAAGGCAGCCATTTTCCTCTACATCATTAGTCTTCCGTTGTTGGTCTATACATTGTTTTTCGGTACTACGCTCAATGAAGGCTCAAGATGGATTAAACTACCTGTAATCAACCTCACCTTTCAAACCTCTGACATGGCGAAGCTTGCCTTGTTTATGTTTCTCGCAAGAATACTAAGCATGAAGCAAGGCGTGATCAAAGATTTCAAGAAAGGTTTTCTGCCGGTGCTCGTTCCCGTAGCAGTTACTTGTGCGTTGATAGCGCCTGCCAACTTATCTACAGCGCTGATGCTTGGCTTCACTTGCTGCATTCTCTTCTACATTGGACGCGTTAGAGTGAAACACATAATGATTCTTGCAGCCGCCGGAATAATTGGTTTTGCTTGCTTGTTTGCTTTTTCAAAAATCACAGGGTTTGGACGTGCCGACACATGGGAACAACGCATAAAAAGCTTTGTAGGAATTGGCGATGAAAACGCAGATAAAAAAGGGGAAGACTTTCAGGTTTTACAAGGAAAGATTGCTATCGCGAGCGGTGGCACTTTTGGGAAAGGACCGGGAAATAGCGAAGTAAAAGATTTTCTGCCGCATGGCTATTCCGATTTTATTTACGCGAACATAATTGCAGAATACGGTTTGCTTGGCGGTGCGGTTGTAATGTTTTTGTACCTGCTGTTTCTCTGGCGTAGCATTCTGATATTCAAGCGATGTCCTTTTGCATTTGGGGCATTTCTGGCCGTTGGGCTAAGTATCACACTCGTATTTCAGGCAATGCTCAACATGGCTGTAAACGTACATCTTGTACCAGTAACAGGACTTACACTTCCTATGATCAGCATGGGCGGTTCTTCTATTTGGTTTACAAGTATTGCGATAGGAATTGTACTAAGTGTAAGCAAATATGTAGATGAAGAAGTGTTGGACAGCAAGAAAAAAGCAAACGCAGAAAACAAGAAAAAAGAAGTAAACACCATAAAGAAAAAAGTAACCAGAGAAATGCCCGAAGCAGCACCCGCGATCTAAAAAAAACATGGAAAACTTACGCGTCATAATAGCAGGAGGAGGAACCGGGGGACATATTTTCCCTGCGGTGGCTATTGGTCATGCACTCAAAAGATTGCAACCCAATACGCAGCTTCTTTTTGTTGGCGCATTAGGTAAAATGGAAATGGAAAAAGTGCCGCAGGAAGGGTTTGAAATAGTAGGATTGGATATTGCAGGATTTAATCGAAGCAATCTTTTTAAAAATCTGATGCTACCGATCAAGCTTATCAAAAGCTGGTTCAAAGCGAAGGCAATTATAAAAAAGTTTAGGCCTCACGCAGTGGTTGGAGTTGGTGGTTATGCAAGCTTCCCGATGCTGAATACAGCGCAAGGTCTCAACATCCCAACGCTCGTGCAAGAGCAAAATTCTTATGCAGGTAAAAGCAACAAAATACTTGCAAAAAAGGCGAAGGCTATTTGCGTAGCGTATGAGCACATGGAAAAATTTTTCCCAAAAGAAAAGTTGATTCTGACAGGAAACCCTGTAAGAAAAAGCATCGCGCAATCTGCGCTTACAAGAGAACACGGACAGAAATGGTTGGCAATGGATGCGCACAAACCAACCGTGTTGATAGTAGGTGGCAGCCTGGGCGCTAAAACAATTAACGAATCAATTGATGCTCATCTGGAAGAAATACTGGCAAGCAATGTTCAGATTATCTGGCAAACCGGCAAGCCTTATTACCAGCAAGCTATTGAGCGCACAAAAAATTTAAAGCAGGTAAAAGTTTTTGAGTTCATAAGGGAGATGGAATATGCTTATGCCGCAGCAGATGTTGTTGTTTCTCGTGCGGGCGCATTAGCAATAGCGGAACTCTGCATTGTTGCAAAGCCTGTAGTATTTGTGCCTTATCCGTTTGCAGCGGAAGATCATCAAACCAGCAATGCGATGGCACTCGTGCAGCACAACGCAGCAGAAATGGTAAAAGACAGCGATGCAAAAACTGAATTGGTAAAAAAACTAAAACACTTGCTGGCAGACAAAGTTGCACAAGATATAATGATGAAGAATCTCAAAGCAATGGCGATAAAAAATGCGGATGAACGGATTGCAGCCAAGGTAATTGAAATAGTAAAATCGAATTAGAAAATGGATGTTCGGAACATAAAAAGAGTGTACTTCATTGGTGTCGGTGGTATCGGCATGAGTGCTATTGCGCGCTTTTTCAACGAACGTGGCGCAGTGGTGAATGGGTATGATCGCACAACAACAGATCTTACTAAAACACTGGAATCGGAGGGAATCAATATTCACTATTCAGACGACCTATCACTTCTTGATAAAGATGCTGAGATGGTTATTTATACACCGGCAATTCCTCAGGATCATAAAGAACTGAATTGGTATAAAGAGAATGGCTATCCTGTTTTCAAACGGAGCGATGTATTGCAGTGGATCACCCAGTCGCTGTTTTCGATTACTGTTGGTGGCACACATGGCAAAACTACAATCTCTTCCATGATCGCTTATTTGCTACGCGAAACGGGATTTGGTTGCAATGCTTTTCTGGGTGGTGTTGCGGTCAATTACAACAGCAATTATTGGAGCAGCGAAAATCCGGTGGCAGTTATTGAGGCAGATGAATACGACCGCAGTTTTCTGAAATTATATCCAGACATCGCAGTGCTTACCGCTATGGATGCAGATCATCTCGACATCTACGGAACAGCAGAAGAAGTGGAAGATGCTTTCATCCAATACACAAAGAATATAAAACCCAACGGCACACTGCTCGTAAAGCACGGGCTGAAAAGAGAACAAGATCTTAATTCATCGAAGAAGATTACTTACAGTTTGCAGAATGATGCAGCCGATGTTTATGCGACCAACATTGTGCAAAAGCAAGGGGGTTATGTTTTTGATGTGGTAAATAAATATGGTGGGCTACAAGATGTGCGATTGAACATCGGCGGTATGCACAATGTTGAAAATGCTGTTGCGGCAATTACAGTAGCGCAAATGCTTGAAGTTGATCCTTTAATGATTAAGGAGGCAATGTCCACATTTAAAGGCGTGAAACGTCGCTTTGAGTACATTCTGAAAAATGAAAAGATTGTTTATATAGACGACTATGCACATCATCCGGAAGAACTAAACTCTTTAATAAAAAGCGCTAAACGGTTATTTCCAAACAGAAGATGCGTTACTGTTTTCCAACCGCACTTGTTTACACGCACCAAAGACTTTGCAGAGGGCTTCGCACAAAGTCTTGACATGGCAGACGAGGTGGTGTTGTTAGATATTTATCCTGCGCGCGAGTTGCCAATTGAGGATGTTACCTCTAAACTCATTGCAGATAAAATGGGCAATCCTGTGCATACCATTCTATCAAAAGAAGCATTGCTCGACTATGTGAAAGCTGCGCCGCTTGATCTTCTCATCACAGCAGGGGCAGGTGATATTGACAAACTTGTTCAGCCCCTTAAAGAAATTCTGGAGAAAAAATAATGGAAAAGAAGCGCAAAATATCGGTAAGAAAAGTGCTGCGAACGTTTGTAACAACCGTTACAACCGCTGCATGTGTGGTTGCTGTATTAGGTGCTTCTCAAATTCAGGAAACACAATCTGTTCGTAAAGTAGCGCTTCACATTAGAAATAGCCAATACCGCTTTCTTGATAAAAAAGATTTGTGGCGCGACCTGATAACAAAAGCACGGATCGTAGAAGGGCAGACAAGATTTTCGGTATTGAACGTAAAAGCAGTTGAAAAAAATGCACTGAATAATCCGTGGGTTTCGGAAGCAGAAGCTTATATAGATACCAAGCGCGATCTGCATATTTATGTAACGCAGCGCATACCTATTGCAAGAATATTTTACGACAATTCGCTGAGTTGCTACATAGATTCTTCAGGTAATCTGCTACCCCTCTCTGAAAATTATACTTTCTATACCCCGGTGGTTACTAATGTACCCATGCTCGCAGATGACTCTGTCAATTCAGAATTAAAAAAACAAATAGTAGCACTTGTAAAATTTGTGGAGCGCGATACTTTCTGGAGTGCGCAGATAGCTCAGATCAGCGTAACACCCGATTTGAAATTTGAACTGATACCTGTATTGGGCACGCACAAAATATTGTTTGGTGACACTGCCGGTATGAAAGGGAAATTCGACAATCTTTTTGCCTTTTACAAAAACGTACTGAACAGGATAGGATGGGATAGATATGAGTTGGTTGACCTCAGGTTTAAAGACCAGATAGTAGCGTCACCGGCTGTGCCGTGGGAACCTTCCATAAAAAACCCTATAAGCAATATGGATTGGGTGAAAAGCATTATTGCAACTGCACCTACGAGTTTAGATCCTAAACCCAAAAAAGTAACCGCTTCAGTAGAAAAGAATACAACACAACCAGAAAGTAAACCAAAGAAAAAAGCAGCGCAAACTTCCCAGTATTCAAGCGAGGAAGATTTGCGAAATCCATAAAATAATAAGCAGTAATAAAACAGTTTAAAACCACACGCAGATGAAAAAAGAACAGCCAATAATCGTCGGTCTTGACATTGGAACCACCAAGGTTGTTGCTATTGCGGGACGGAAAAATGAGTTCGGGAAAATTGAAATTCTCGGATTTGGAAAAGCCGATTCGGCAGGGGTAAGTCACGGTGTAGTAATGAACATCGAACAGTGCATACGCTGCATTGAGCTGGCAATAGAGAAGTGTGTGCTGTCAAACCCTAACCTTGAAATCAAGGAAGTATATGTTGGTATTGCAGGGCAGCACATCAAGAGCCTGCAAACGAAAGGTGAACGCGTTCGTCCTGACACAGACGACACAATCACCCGCGATGATATTGATCTATTAGTGCGCGACCAGCACAAAACTTACATCCCTTCGGGCGATCAGATCATAGATATTATTCCCCAGGAATTTTCGGTGGATAATACTCCCTATGTGCTCGACCCTATTGGTATGAGCGGTGCAAAACTGGGCGCAAACTTTCACATCATCACCGGTGATGGAAATGCAATCAGAAATATAAAGCGATGCATTGATAAATCGAATCTGATAACCCGCGATCTTGTTCTTCAGCCTCTTGCCTCGGCAGCAGCGGTAATGAATGACGAAGACCTTGAAGCCGGTGTAGCCATAGTAGATATAGGTGGGGGCACTACCGACATGGCCGTTTTCTTCGATGGAATTTTGAAGCATACCGCGGTAATACCTTATGCAGGTGTAAACATTACGAACGACATAAGAAACGGACTTGGCGTACTGCGTGCGCAGGCCGAACAAATGAAGGTTCAGTTTGGTACTGCTCTTGCAGATGAAGCAAATGCAAATGCCTACATCACCATACCAGGTTTACGAGGATTACCGGCAAAGGAAATTTCCGTAAAAAACCTCGCACACATCATACAAGCAAGAACGCAGGAAATTTTGGATCACGTGGTGTATCACCTTAAGCAACTTGATCTGGATCGCAGACTTCACGGAGGTATAATACTTACAGGTGGAGGAGCACAGCTTCGAAATCTTGTGCAGCTCACAGAGTATATCACAGGTGTGGGATGTCGTTTAGGATTTCCTAACGAACACCTTGCAGGCGGCCATGCGGATGTTTTGATGAATCCGATGTACTCCACTTGTATCGGCCTCATATTGCGTGGCTACAATGATTTTGAGAATGGAAGAATGCGTTTCATTGGCGAAGGAGGAAACATGATTGCGATGCATGAGCAAGAAATAGAAGAACTGGTAAATGATGAGCGTGAGCCAGAACAGGAAGAGATACTTCAGCAAGAGTTGCCATCACCCAAACGGGGTAAACTAATCAACAAGATTTTCTCAGGACTTAAAGGCAAGATCATGACCATTTTCGAAGCAGAAGAAGATGAAAGACTTGACTGATAAAAGCATAGTAATTATTCAACTTGAAACATTCATTTTTTTAAAAAAAGCATTTACTAATCCCATAAAATAAAGCGTATGATACACTTTGAAATTCCCAAAAATCAATCGTCTATTATCAAAGTGATAGGTGTAGGCGGAGGCGGAGGAAACGCCGTGAATTACATGTACAGCCTCGGTATTGAAGGTGTGGACTTCATTGTTTGCAACACCGATTCGCAGGCATTGGCCCTCTCACCTATCCCAAACAAAATACAACTCGGACCTCACCTTACGCAAGGGCTGGGTGCAGGCGCTAATCCTGAAATTGGAAAGCAGGCAAGCGAAGAAAGCCTTGAGGACATCACTAAAATTCTGAAAGTAAATACAAAGATGGCTTTCATCACTGCGGGCATGGGTGGTGGAACGGGCACTGGTGGAGCGCCGGTGGTTGCTAAAATTTGCCGCGATCTGGGCATCCTTACCGTTGGGATTATTACAATGCCTTTCACTTACGAAGGCCGCAAACGCATGAAGCAGGCACAGGAAGGTATTGATAAAATGCGGGAGCATGTAGATACGATACTGATCATTTCGAACGACAAGCTTCGTCAGCAATTCGGAAATCTACCGTTTACTCAAGCGTTTTCAAAAGCAGATGATGTATTGTCAACGGCGGCAAAGTGCATCACCGATGTTATCAATACAACCGGTCAGATAAACGTTGACTTCGCAGATGTTTGCACTGTTATGAAAAATGGCGGTGTTGCAATTTTAGGCGCTGCTGCGGCTTCCGGCGAAAATCGTGCATTACATGCGGTAGAACTGGCGCTAAATTCTCCTTTGCTCAATGACAGTGATATTGCCGGAGCTAAATGGTTGTTGTTGAATATCACATCGGCACAGGGAGAAAATGAGCACACTATGGATGAAGCGGAAGCCATTCAGGCATTTGTGCAACAACAAGCAGGCGATAGCTGCGATGTAATTCTGGGTATGGGTCATGACCCGAACTTAGGCGATAAAATTGCGGTAACTGTAATTGCAACGGGGTTCAATCATAAAGAAATTGCCGCAGAAATGCCTGCAAGGAGAAATGAGCCTGAGAAAATTTATGTACAGCTTGGCAATAGCACTCCTCAGCCAGCACCGACAAACACAGTTGCGTTATCTCCCAATTACAATCCGCCAACTTCAAGGCTTTCAGATTCAATGTCTCCATCTCTGGTAGAAACATCAACACCAAAGTACCCGATGAGTATTGATCCAAAGCCTCAGTTTCCGGTTAGCAATGAGCAAAAGAAGGAAGTCTTTACACTGGAAATCAACGAATCTCCATTCGTCTCTGAAAAGGAAACTGAAGCTCCGGCAACTGTTCCTACTGCATCTACTGCTTTCACATTCGATGAGCCTCAGGCTATAAAAGTAGAAGAAGAGCCCAAAGAAGAAGAGCAAACAAATACCATACAGCTTGTAATAAGAAATGATGAAGACGAAGAGTCGCTGAAGATTGGCAGCCACTATCTTACCCAGGATGAGATAGAAGAAAAACGCCGATTCGAAGAGCAAAAACGTGCTTTGGAAGAAAGAGCAGAACGCTTACGTAAAATGAGTTTCAACATAAAAGGCACCGAGAGTACCGACGAGATGGAAAATGTGCCCGCCTACGTAAGACGGAATGTTGAAATAGAAAACGGTGTAGCATCTGCCGATAAATTCTATAGCGGGTATAGTGTAGGACTCAACAATGATCAGAAAAATAATCAGGCATCAATTCAAACCATCAACACATTTCTTGACGGTAAAAAGCCCGACTAAAAGTCTCTTTTGTTTATAGTTCATATTGCGTAGGTTCCTGGTTTCTACCAGGAACTTTTCTTTTGCATTTTCCTTAACTACCCTCCGTTAAACTCGAAAGGCAACGGACGGTCTATCTCTTATCACAAACTTTTAAAAACAGGAAAATATGAAAAAGTTGATTTTTTTAGCATCATTTGCTTGCACCTTAATGATTACCGAAATCGCAAGCGCACAAGGCCGTTTTAATAATCGCAACCAACAAACGAGAATTAATCAGGGCGTGCGCCACGGACAACTGACAAAGAATGAAGCGCGTCAATTACAAATGCAACAACAGCGCATCAATTCACTGAAAAGAATGGCGATGGCAGACGGAAGGGTTACTCCACGCGAGCGTATGATGATTCGCCGTGCAGAGCAGAAAGCGAATGTTGCTATTCGCTACCAGAAAAACGATCGCAATTATCGTTGGTAGTAAATTTCTAAAACAAGTTTAGCCGGGAGATTCTTCCGGCTTTTCTATTTTTAGGTATGCTTCGAACGTTATTTCTAGTGGGGTTTGGTGGTGCATTGGGTAGTATGCTTCGCTATGCAATTTCAATCTACAGCAACAAATTATTTACCCAGCATTTTCCTTTCGCCACTTTTTCAATCAATATTATTGGTTGCTTCCTTATCGGTTTGCTATTTGGCTTAGGTCAACGCCATCAATTTTTGCAGGGCGATGTCTGGCTTGTTTTAGCCACTGGTTTCTGCGGAGGATTCACCACATTTTCTGCATTTGCATTGGAAAATATTAATCTGCTTGAAAAACAGCATTCCTTTGTATCGCTTTGCTACAGTTTACTAAGTGTGGTATTAGGAATAGCATTTTGCAGATTAGGCATTTGGCTCATGGAGTAATTCCCTCAATCTCCTACAACTGAAATTTCCCTGAAAAAACACTGAGGGCTGCCTTTCGGCAGCCCTCAGCTGTTTTGCATTTAAGCGATTAAGCTTATTGCTTGTTCACTTTGATAGTTTGGCTATGACTGTTGTCGGTATATTTT
>CALMWT010000078.1 GCA_937870855.1 uncultured Taibaiella sp. | reverse complement strand
CAGTTTTCATCGTTACCGTTTTTCCGCCTGCATTCGGTCCACTGATGATAAGAATGCGATTGTTGCGATCGAGCGTAATATTGGTAGGAACAGTTTGCTTACCCGATTGATTATTGTGCAGCAACAGCAGCGGATGAAATGCTTTCACCAAATGAAAACCCGGATGCGGACTTAGCCCCGGCATTTGTGCATTCATGTCTTTTGCCAGCAGCGCTTTTGCACGAATAAAATCATACAAACCGACAACATGATAATAGGCTTCGAGTTGGGGTTGATAAAGAGAAAGTGTTGCGGTAGTTAGCGCGAGTATGCGATGAATTTCTCTTCCCTCCGCTCTTTCAAGACTGAATATTTCATTGTTCAGTTCTATCACCTCCTCCGGCTCTATGAATACTGTTTTCGAGGTTTCACTTTCGCCATGCAAAATCCCTTTTACCACACGTTTATATTCTGCCGCCACTGCAACGGTTCTTCTTCCGTTTAAAAATCCCTCTGAAATATCTGCGAGATAACCTTGCTTATTTAGCTTTCGCAAAATGCTCTCAAATGTTCTCCGTAAATCTCCCCGAAGACGCGACAGCTCTGTGCGAATTTGCATTAGCTCGCGGCTGGCACTATCGCGCACATTTCCATTTTCATCTACAACAGCGGAAATGATTTCGGTAATTGCTTTCTCATAAACTATCTTTTCCGCAACTGCTTTGAGATTTGGATATAGGTCATTGTGTCTTTTGAACCAAAGCATCACATCGCGAATGCTTAGTGATAGTTGCTGCAGGCTTAGCAATTGCTCACCGCTCAATACAGCATTTGGAACGCCAAGCAGCTTCAGTTCCTTTTGGATGTTTCTGGTAAAATCGTTTGGAAAATAATCACTGCCAGAAAGCAACTGACGGTATTCATCAGTTTGCAACAAAGCGCGCTCTACGAAATCGAGCCGAGTATGAAATCGTAAGGATGCAACCCGTTCTTTTGCACTGTCGGTTCTGCATTTTTGTTTTAGCAGTTCGCAAATCTTATTAAACTCCAAAGCTTCCGCGGCATGAGCCGGGTACAATTGCATCATCTTGCACTATCTATAGCTGGCAAAGGTAGGTAGAAAGGTGCTGCATGTCTGAAGGGTGTTCGTCTCCAAAACTACACTGCTACAGGTTCCACCTCATCTCGCCGGAAACCTATAACCGAACGTTCCTGCAATACAAATGCAGGCTCTTTCTGATTGACAATCTCCGTGAGGGTCATTGGTTGTGTGATAATATTTTTATGACCGAGATGATTGCTGAGTTGCTGCGACTTTTGCACCGATAGCTTTTTGAATTCATAGCTGGCAATCAGCCTCCCTTTTCGAAGTAGTGCCTTATCTACGATGTTCATATTGCTATTGAAAGTGCAAACAATCTGTACGTTTAGAAAATCGGAGAGCAGTCCATCTGAAATATTAAGCAAGTTGCTCACTGCTGAATCGTTGCCTGACTGGCGCTGCATGATGATATTTTCGGCATCTTCAATAACCAGTACACTATTAGGGTGGTCAATAAGCAGGCGCACCAATTCAGGATTAGCAATTTGGGTTGCCATATCGGGCGGAATAAACAGTACACGCTTTTTGATCTTTCCAATAAGGTGACGCAAATAAGTGGTTTTGCCTGTGCCCGGTAAACCATGAAGAAGCACAATTCCTTTGTCGTCTTTCTTATTGAGCCGGCGGATTATGGTTGTGTGTACTTCGCCAAAATCGTTTTCATAAAATAAATCAAGATTGAGCCGTGTGCGTTTCACGTCCATTTTTGTTAGCTCCAGTCCGTAATCGCTTTTGGTAATCAGGTTTATTTCCTGTGGACGGTTCCTTTGCATACCCCGCATGGCTACCACTTTGTTCATTATTTGTTGCAGTAAAGCACTTTCGGAGTCGTGAAAATAAAATTCGCAATAGCCATCTCCCAGTTCCATCAATATTTCCTCCTCAAGCCATAAAATGGATTCTTCCTTTTCGTTCAAAGGTTTCTTTTTTGCGATGGAAGAGTAATGATATTCGCCTTTTAACTGTGTGCTGTATTCTTGTTTTATGAGTTTATATACCTTCTCGTGGTCAACGTTGCGCACCACAGTAATGCTGGGCAATTGCCTGAACTGGTATAAAAAAAAGGACTTGCTGTCTATAAAATGTTTTGAAAAAAGATTGCCTTTGAATTCAATTTCCCGCTTTAGCTTATTCGCCTCCATACTTCTTCGTTTTTATCCGATACACGTAATCATTGCCTTATTTTAGGCAAAAGTTTATTCCCAATAAAGAAAGTGGTTATGAATTTAGAAGGGCTTACAAAGGTAGCGCTGCCCTCAGTAAGCCCCAAAATAAGGTTGAAGAAATTTAGTAGCTATACGTTACAGTGGGTCTAATCGCTTGCCATCGTATTGCCCCCAATCTATATCTCTGCCCATCGTCCCTCTAAATCGTTTAAACATACCCTCCTCTTCGGTTATAGAAACAAAGTTTTCTACCTGAGCGGGTTCCGGATTTATAGAAGGATTAAGCCATGCGTATGCTTTCAACGAATCAATAACAAATGGAACGTGATAAATAGGAGTGCCGAAACGCTTCCTGGTAAATCCTCTTAGCATAAACGACTGAAACGGATCGGTAGCCAATGCAAGAGATTTGAATCCTTTTTCTTTTGCAATCAGGTAAGAGTAATAGACATTTTCCGTGCTGTGCCGCGCAGTAGTATCGTAAAAAATATTTTCTTTGGGAATTCCGAGTGCCTGGGCGTACAATCCCATAATTACTGCTTCTTTGTAAGGGGAATAAACTGCGCCGCCGGAGTAAATGATGTTCTTCACATAGCCATTTTTGTAGAGAATATAAGACCACAGCACACGCGCTTTCATTATTGAATCCCAACTGCCATTCTTAAATGGAATGCCCGGAATGATCACTGCATCAAATGCTTTCATATTGCTTGCATTGTTCAAAGCGGTTTGCGGGCCGCGACGGGGCGTTATGCAGCCAACCTGCCAAATAAGGGCAAACACACCAATTAGTGTAATCCATGTGAAAGTATTTTTCTTTTTCATTGTTTAGTCATTTTGATTCTTCTGTTAAACAAATACTCGTCTTAAAAGTTCAAAGCAGGAAATAAAAATTAATGCCACTCAACATAAATACCTCATCTTAAGCATTTCAGCAGCTATTCCATGCACCTCTTTTACCGTTTCATGGTAGGGAGAATAATAGCTGAGGTAACATGGAAAATCGAGGGAGTCAGAAGTACCTAACACCTTCTGAGATTGAGTATTATCTGTCAACAGGAGCATCAACGTAACCAGCAATACACACCGCATCATATCCCTCGTTTTCAATAGAGAGATAAAAAGCAAGCCAATAGAGAATAGGGAAGAGGGGATAGGGGATAAGGAATAGAGATAATTAAGTTCTGCGAATTTCTGCGCATTTTTCTGCGAGCACTGCGGGAAATTTTTCACGCGAAGGCGTAGAGAATGTCCTGTAATCTTTTCAATCCTGTCAATCCCAATTCAGACAATTTTCACACGAAGAACACAAAGAAAGCAAAGAGCCACAGAGAACAATCCTGTTAATCCCAATTCAGACAATCTTACGAATCCCGGTTCAGACAATTTTCACACGAAGAACACAAAGAAAACAAAGAGCCACAGAGAACAATCCTGTCAATCCTTTAATCCTGTCAATGCCGATTCAGACAAACTATTGATATTGCTTCACAATACCTTTTAATTCATTCAGTTTTAGCAAGGCTTCAACCGGTGTAAGGGTATTAATATCTGTTTCTTCCAATACTCTTTGAATGCTTCGCAGATCGTCAGTTAGTCCATCGAAGATATTTAGCTGTAAGCCTGAGGGTGATTGTATCTTTTTCACTTTCTGAGAAGCATGGTCTTCGCTTCCATGTTTCTCTTCTAGCAGCGCAAGAATTTCATCTGCTCGCTTTAATAATTGTTGCGGCATTCCGGCCATTCTCGCTACCTGAATACCAAAACTATGGCGACTTCCGCCTGGTTCGAGCTTACGCAGAAATATAACTTTGTTTCCCGTTTCTTTATGAGTGATATGATAATTGCGAACACGCTCTAATTGATGTTCCAGTTCATTTAATTCATGGTAGTGCGTAGCAAAAAGCGTTTTGGGTTTTGAAGAATTATTGTGCAGATATTCTACAATAGACCACGCAATCGAAATACCATCGTAGGTGCTTGTGCCGCGACCAATTTCATCCAGCAAAACAAGACTGCGCTCACTGATGTTATTGATGATGCTGGCAGTCTCATTCATCTCCACCATAAATGTGCTCTCGCCTCCGCTCAAATTATCGGATGCACCAACGCGGGTAAATATTTTATCAGTCAGTCCTATACTTGCAGCCTCTGCCGGAACAAAACTACCCATGTGCGCCATGAGCGTGATGATGGCAGTTTGGCGAAGCAGTGCGCTTTTACCACTCATATTCGGACCAGTGAGAATAATAACCTGTTGCTCTTCTTTATCAAGTTTTATGTCGTTGGCTACATAGCTTTCCCCAACAGGCAATTGTTGTTCAATAACAGGATGCCTTCCTTGCTGAATGTCTAACGTGGTATCTTCTGTGAGCTGTGGTCTGCGGTAGTTGAATTGTTTCGCATTGCGTGCAAAGCACAATAAACAATCGAGTTGCGCAATGATTTGTGCGTTCGTTTGGATAGTGGAAATATACGGCTCAATAGAAGCAAGCAACTGCTGATAAATCTCCGCTTCTATTGCCAGAATTTTTTCTTCTGCACCCAGAATTCTCTCTTCGTATTCTTTTAATTCCGGTGTTATGTAGCGTTCTGCATTCGTCAATGTTTGCTTGCGTATCCAATCTGCAGGAACTTTGTCTTTGTGTGCATGGGTTACTTCAAGATAGTAACCAAACACATTATTGTAAGCGATTTTTAAAGAAGTAATGCCCGTTGCCTGTGCTTCCTGCTGCTGAATTTTTAAGAGATAATCTTTACCGCTGCGCGAAATCAAACGAAGATCATCAAGTTCTGCATGAACGCCTTCACGAATGATGTTTCCTTTATTAATTTGAACGGGTGCATCGTCAATAAGCATGGACTTTATACGCTGTTGCAAATCGGAAAGCGGCAGCAAATTTTGTATGAGTTTGCAAAGCGGATCATGCGCTGATTTCAGGCAACTTTCTCTGATCTGCTCCATGAATTGCAGGCTGCGTGCAAGCTGCATCACTTCTCTTGGGTTTGCTTTCTTCAAAGGAATCTTTCCGATCAGTCGTTCAACATCCCCAATTTGTTTTACCAGATTTACCAACTGATGATTCAGTTCCTGATCTTTTATAAAATGCTCGGTCAGATCTAAGCGCTGCTCTATTTTATGCAAATCATACAATGGAAAAATCAGCCAGCGTTTCAGCAAACGTGCGCCCATAGGTGTGTGCGTATGATCTATGGCGTGAAGCAAACAAGTGCCTTGTTCCTGCGATGTGTTTATTAATTCAAGATTGCGAATGGTAAAACGATCCATCCAGAGAAATTCATTGGCAACAATTCTTTGAATGGAATTTATGTGTTGCAAATTCGGGTGTTCGGTGTCCTTCAGATAATGCAATGCCGCGCCTGCCGCAACTGTTGCGGAGTTTAATTCTTCTATTCCGTAACCTTTCAGCGATTGGGTTTGAAAATGTTCGAGCAAAGTATCATAGCAATATTGCTCCTGAAAAATCCATTCTTCAAGCTGAAAGGTGTAAGTTTTTGTATCGAAAAATTCGCGAAATTTTTTCTGTTGCGATTTTGATAGAATGATCTCCGAAGGCTGAAAACTTTGCAGCAATTTATCCATGTATTCCACCGAACCTTGTGCCACAAAAAACTCTCCCGTAGTAATATCTAAAAACGCCACGCCGGAAGTTGCGTCGTTGAGATGTAAAGCCGCAAGAAAATTATTCGATTTATTATCCAGCAGTTTATCGGAGGTGGCGATGCCGGGAGTTACCAGTTCTGTTACACCACGTTTCACTATACCCTTCGCCAATTTCGGGTCTTCAAGCTGATCGCAAATGGCGACACGATAACCAGCTTTCACCAGCTTGTGCAAATAAGTATCGAGCGCATGATATGGAAAACCTGCAAGTTCAACCGAAGCCGCCGATCCGTTTGCTCTTTTGGTAAGTGTAATGCCTAAAATGCGAGAAGCTATCAAAGCATCTTCAGAAAAGGTTTCATAAAAATCGCCAACGCGAAACAGCAAAACAGCATCGGGATATCTTGCTTTAATCTCCTTGTGTTGCTTCATCAACGGGGTTTCTGCAATCGTTTTCGCCATCGTGGCTAAGTTAGCCAAACCTCACAGGTTTCAGTAACATCTAAGGTTTTATGTGAGCGGAATGTGGATAGATTGGTTGCTCACTTAGACTTGTTTCTCACAAAGAACGCTACGATTTACCGCGATACAATGAACGTAGTGAGCTTTGCTGTCGTTGTGTTCGTTGTGAGAAACTTATTCCTTCATCAAAAAATTTTTCGACATTTCAAATCCATAACCACCTTTCCATTTAATGCTTTGCCATTCGGAGGTAGGATAAATGGTAGTTGTTTCATCTTCTCCTGTAATGGTAAGAGGAAGTGTAAAACCATCAACCACATTTTTAAACCGAAAAAACAGTTCTTTCTTTTTGATGTAATAATCGAACTGAGGAATGTCTGTAGTGCGGAGGTATTGGTTGAAGAGGGGGGTAAAATTGTAGTTCGCAAACTTATTGATATAGGCTTCCACTTCTGCGCTGGTTACGATTTTGTGGTAAAAATCTTTGTTCAGTCCGCGTAGTAGCTGCCGGAATTTTTCATCATCGTTCATAATGGTGCGGATCATGTGGACTACCGCAGAACCTTTGTCGTATTTATCACTGCTGCCGTCATCGTTTACGCCGTAGTTGCCAATCACATTTCTGTCGTTACGGATATTCTTCCATTGTCCGCGTGTGTATTCGTAAGCTTTTTCTTTTCCAAAAGCACATTCTACAAACAATGCTTCCGTATAAGTAGTAAAGCCTTCATGCAGCCAGTTGTCGGCGATGTCTTGTGCGGTGATGTTATTGCCAAACCATTCATGACCGCTTTCGTGGATAATGATAAAATCGAACAGCAAGCCTACACCTGTTCCACTTCTATCCAAACCGCGATAACCCATTTTGTATTCATTGCCATAAGCCACTGCGCTCTGATGCTCCATACCGAGATAGGGGGCTTCTACAAGTTTATAACCGTCTTCATAAAAAGGATAAGGACCCATCCAATACTCAAAGCAATGCAGCATATCTTTTGTTACTGCAAATTGTCTTCTTGCTTTTTCTTCGTTGTAGCGAAGTCCATGG
>CALMWT010000077.1 GCA_937870855.1 uncultured Taibaiella sp. | reverse complement strand
CGTTTAGTGTGTTTCCAAATCCAGCTACAGATAAGCTGCATGTAAGCAAAGAAGCATGGGGCGCGTATGAGGTTTATGATTTAAGAGGAGTGAAAGTTGCAGCTGGTAATATAAAAGAAGGTGAGGAAGTAAATGTGCAAAGCTTAGCACCAGGTATGTATATGCTGAAGATGGGTGGGCAGACAGTGAGGTTTGTGAAAAGATAACTTGTAAGGTACTGAAACAGGACAGCTTCAGGAAGTCCCGATTGCTTATGGTAATCGGGACTTTTATAAATATACAGTTTGGGCGTTTCCCTTTTGATGGGTTGTCGCCAACCCTTTGCCCTACTTCACCTCCTCATAATCTATGTAATCGCCTTCTTTTACTTTCTCTGTTTGTTTGGGGGAGGGTGCCTGTTGCTGGCGCTGCATGTCTTCCATTTGTTGCTGCATCTGGCGCATCTTGTCTTGTGCCACACGGCTTATTTTCAGAATAGGAAATACAAACCTCACCACAAAACGAAAGATCATCACGAGTATAAAAGCCCAAAGAAGAATGCGAAATAACATAGATGCCAAAGGTAGGAAATAGGCTTTTGGAATGGGTTAATGAAAAGATAATAGTCTGGAGTGCTGCTGCGTTTTTGGGAATGTCCTTTACTCCTTCACAATTTTACAATCCTCTATTTTCACAACAATGAAGAAACACAAAAACAAAGAAACGTTTTTCTCAAAACCAATTTTACCTTAGCTTTGCGATGGAATTAATTCAAGCGACAGGGGACACACACAGTGTTCCCTTGTTTTTTACCTATGACAGAAGTATTAGATAAAGTCAGGAGTTTTTTAGAGCCATTGCTGGAAGGCACCGATATGTTTTTGGTAAACCTGAAACTTAAGCCTACCAACAACCTCAAGGTATTTCTTGATGCAGATGGCGGATTATCTGTTGACAAAAGCGCTAAGATCAACAGGAAGCTATATGCTATGATTGAAGAGAGCGGCATGTTTCCCGACGGTGATTTTTCGCTCGAAGTAAGCAGCCCTGGCGTAGATGAGCCGTTGACTTCTGTTCGTCAATACAGAAAAAACATCGGTCGGACGGTGGCTGTAACGCCACAAGATGAAAGCGCAGATAAGGTAGGTATATTGAAAGAAGTAAGGGAAGAAAACATTTTGCTTGAAATGAAAATCCCTAAAAAGAAAGAGGTAGTAATGGTGACAATACCTTTTACGGAGATAAAGAAAATAGTAGTTCAAATAGTTTTTTAAAACAGTTTTCGAAATGAAAATTAAAATTGATAACAATGTCGAGAATTAATCTGATTGACTCGTTTCAAGACTTCAAAGACGCGGAAAATATAGATCGTCCGACGCTGATGAAGGTGATTGAAGATGTTTTCAAAACGTTGCTGCGTAAGAAATACGGCACAGATGAAAACTTTGATGTGATCGTAAATGATCAGACAGGAGACCTTGAAATCTTCCGTCGCCGAACGATAGTTGAAGACGGTTTTTCTGAAGATGATAATCTTGAGATTGAATTAGCAGAAGCATTAAATATTGACCCCGACTTTAGCGTAGGAGAGGAAGTGTATGAAGAAATAAATGTGCTCGACTTTGGTCGCAGAGCTATACTTGCGGCCAAGCAAACACTTGCTGCGCGCATAGGCGATTTGAAAAAGAAAAACCTTGTTGATAAATATGCAGATCGCGTTGGTGAGATCATAAACGGAGAGGTTTACCAGATTTGGAAGAAAGAAATTTTATTGCTGGATGATGAAGGCAATGAATTGATACTCCCTAAGTCTGAACAAATAGCAAGCGATTTTTTTAAGAAAGGTGAAAGCGTTCGGGCAGTAGTGAAGAAAGTGGAAATGCGGAATAACAGTCCCGTAATTATTCTTAGCCGCACACATCCTTCCTTCCTCGAGAAGCTGCTTGAAATTGAAGTTCCGGAAATAATGGATGGTCTTATTGTAGTGAAGAAGATAGTGCGTGAGCCTGGTGAAAGAGCAAAAGTAGCTGTGGAAAGTTATGACGATCGCATAGATCCGGTAGGTGCATGTGTGGGTATGAAAGGAAGCCGTATTCACGGTATTGTGCGCGAACTGCGTAATGAAAATATTGACATCATCAACTTTACCAACAATATTCAGTTACTCATTCAACGTTCATTGACCCCTGCCAAGATCACGCGCATGGATATCAATAATGAAGAAAAACATGCCGATGTATATCTCGATCCCGACCAGGTATCACTGGCCATTGGCAGAAAAGGTGTAAACATCAAACTTGCCCAAGAGCTTACTGGTATGAGTATTGATGTTTATAGAGATGTTCAGGAAGAAGGTGTGGATTATGATATTGATCTCGATGAATTCAGCGATGAAATAGATGAGTGGGTGATAGATGAGTTTAAGAAAATAGGTTGCGATACTGCTCTTAGTGTATTGGAGTTATCGGTGGAAGAGTTAGTTAGGCGCACCGATCTTGAAGAAGAAACTGTGAAAGATGTGCAGCGAATTCTTCAGGCAGAATTTCATAGCGAACAGTAAGTTCATCAGCTTGTCTGATTGGTCTAAACACCTATAAATAGTGCAATTGAGCGTTTTTGTGGAAAACGCATTTAATATAAAATAGCGTAGGTTTGCAGCTTTTAAGTCAAGGGCTTGGAGACGAACCGAAGCGATAATTGTTTGACTAAATTTTCGAATGGCAACAGCAACGAAAACACCAAGATTACTGGCAGCAGCCAAAGAATTTAACATTGGTAAGGAAACCCTTTTAGAATTTCTTACAGGGAAAGGCTTTGAGATTAATGCAAGTAATCCGAATACAAAGATCACTGAACAAATGTATGACGCTTTGCAGGCCGAGTTTGCTCAAGACAAACTTGCCAAACGCAAAAGCGAAGAGATTGCTTTGCCAAAAGGTTCGATAGTAGAGAAAAAATCTAAAGAAGACGAAATAATTCTGCCTGTAAAGAAAGCAGATCCGGCGCCTGTTGCACCCGCTCCTCCGCCTCCACCTCCACCTCCTCCGCCCCCACCTCCAGTTGAGAAAAAGAAGGAAGAGCCTAAGGAAATTGAGGTACCGAAAGAAGAACCACCTAAGCCGGAAGTTCCCAAGGAGGAGCCAGTGGAAGTGAAAGCTCCCGAAGTGGAAGCGGTTCCTGAAGAAAAGATTGTTGAG
>CALMWT010000076.1 GCA_937870855.1 uncultured Taibaiella sp. | reverse complement strand
GCTAGGCAGAGCTCTGCAAAAGCTCGTACAGCGGTTCGAATCCGCTCTCGACCTCCAAAAAAATACAGCCGTCTCGAAGTAACGAGGCGGCTGTTTCATTTCCTGTTTGAGTGCTTATTTGAAGCGATAAGTAAAGCTAAGTCCTCCTCGTCCGTCATAAGGATTTATAGAAGGCCCCAGGTTCCAGGCTTGATCTCTTCCATTTTTCACTTTATGAAAATGAGGAACTAAAATACCGGACAGTGTGCCCACAGCAGTACCGAGCAACAAGTCGGTAGGAAAATGTTTACCGCAGCATGGCGCATATAAACCATTGCTCCGGTTGCAGCGACCGCACCGCCCCACATCACATACTTAAATTTCGATTCAGGATGATAATCGTTATACACTTTTGCCATGAAAAAAGTAGAAGTAGCAACCACCGCTACGTGTCCTGCAAAGAATGAGTTTTTATGTCCTCCACCGGTTCTGTCGGCTACGGGAATCGAGTTGTCATAAGTTTCAGGGCGGTATCTGTCCACAAAGTAAGTAGCGCCGGTATAGAGCATACCTGTGATGGCAAAACTTTCGAGATATAGAAACCCAATCTTGGGCGCATCTCTTCTTATTTTTTTATCAATAAAAAGCAACGCAGGCAGCGGCATTACACCGTAAAACAAATAATCACTTACATCGTCAATATGGTCGTCATTCATGCCGGCACCCCAGCGATCAAATCCATTCACATCTTCTTTCGTCAGTTTTGCAACAATGGAATCGGCAATCGGATCTTTGCTGTAAATTTTGGAAAACGCATAACCCGACCAAAGCGCACCCACAGCAGTCACAGGCGCATCAACTTTCCAGTTAAATTTATAAATCCTTTCCTTTCCTATTTCCGATGCGTCTTGCGGAGATGGAGCAAACTGAATTTCTTCCTGCAAGTCAGGTTCATTGTACGTGAGATCAACCTCCTGTGCAAGAGAAAAGTTCGCCATTATTGTTCCTGCAAAAAAAAGCGTAGCATACTTCTTCATAACGATGAGTTTAAAACTTTATGAACCACTTATTAATATTTCCGTGCCACACGGTTTCTGCATCATTCGGAAAAAGTAAAGGAAGCCAAACTATCTTTGGGTGCATTTTTGTAAACAATGTCAGACAATAATCGTTACAACCTGCGCGGCGTATCGGCGCAAAAAGAAGAGGTGCATCAGGCAGTCGCCAAACTTGATAAAGGACTTTACCCCAATGCGTTTTGCAAAATTTACCCGGATTATTGGGGGAATGATGAAGCTTATTGCAACCTGATGCACGCAGATGGCGCAGGAACCAAGTCCATTTTGGCTTATCTCTATTGGAAAGAAACAGGCGATATAAGTGTTTGGGATGGAATAGCTATTGATGCTATCGTAATGAATATAGACGATCTGCTTTGTGTGGGTGCCACAGGTCCATTCACTTATTCCTCCACCATTGGCAGAAACAAAAACCTGATTCCTGGCGAAGTGATCTCAAGAATTATAAATGGCACTCAGTCTTATTTCGACAAGTTGAAAGGATATGGAATTGATGTGCATTTTCTGGGAGGAGAAACAGCAGACGTGGGCGATGTGGTAAGAACTGTGATAGTAGATGGTACTATGGCTTGCCGTATGAAGCGTGAAAAACTCGTAACTACAGAAAAAATGGAGGCGGGCGATGTGATCGTTTCTCTTGCGAGCTATGGACAGGCCACTTATGAAGACGAATACAACAGTGGAATGGGAAGCAATGGTTTGACAAGTGCAAGACATGAACTTCTAAGAAAAGAGTACGCAAAAAAATATCCTGAAAGTGTTGATCCTAACCTGCCCGACGAAGTGGTTTATAATGGGGGCTATGCTGTTACCGACCCTACCGAAACGCCTCTCGATATTGGCAAACTTATTCTTTCACCCACACGAACTTATGCGCCTGTAGTGCTAAAAGTATTGCAGCAGTATTTTGATAGCATACACGGTATTATTCATTGTAGCGGTGGCGGACAAAGTAAGGTGCTGCATTATTTACCGAAACCATTGCGTGTAGTGAAGGATAATCTTTTACCGATTCCACCGCTTTTTAATTTGATTCAGCAATCGGCAGGAACGGACTGGAAGGAAATGTATCAGGTGTTCAACATGGGACAGCGCCTTGAAATTTATACCGATAAAGACACCGCACAAAGCATTGTCGGCATTGCCCGCGAATTTAATATTGAAGCACAGATTTCAGGTTATGTAGCGGAAGCAGAAAAGAAAGAAGTGATTGTTGTTTCCGAACATGGAAAATTCAGCTACACTTAGCAAGGAATCTTACAGGTTTTCTCGTCTGATGAAATACGACACTTGATTGTACGTTATACAAAAAAACTAAACTCGATTTTATGCAGATCAGATTAACCTTGCTGACCATTATTGCTGCCGGTGCAGTTAACTCCGCTATAGCCCAAGACCGGATTTATACCAAAAGCGGTGGCATGTATGAAGTGAAAATAAAGGAAGTAGGCACACGAGCGGTTGTTTATAAGAAATGGAGTAATCTGGAAGGACCGGATTTTGTGATGCCCAAAAATGAAGTAGATAGAATAAAGTTTCAGAATGGCGATGAAGAGCAATTTTCAATGCAGGGACGGCTCAAGGCTACAAAAACACCCCGTAGTTCAAATACAGAGTATGGAAAAAATATAATAGCGTTGTCTCCGATTCACATGACCAACGTAAGCCCGATAGGTTTTGGATTGTCTTACGAACGGGTGATTGATAAGAATTACCTCGTTAGCTTTTATCTTCCCATAGTTTACTCCTTCAAAAACGAGAACAGCAATAACTATTACGGCGGCTACTATCCTTACAAAGATGAGCGTAAGATGGCGTGGTTTTATCCCGGTGCAAAAATCTATCCTACAGGTAGCGATGGGGTAGTGCGTTATGGTGTCGGTCCATCACTGGCATTTGGTACTGGGGATCGCACATACACTACCAGCTACTTTGATCCGCAAACGCAAACAACCCAATACGCAGATGTGAGCGAGAACATTTTTGTAATGGGCATTCTGGTGAATAATTCGCTGAATATTAATCCCACACCCAGGCTGCATCTTGGTCTGGAACTTGGGCTTGGTATCCCGTACTACACCAACGAAAATGACCATCCTCAGGGCAATTATTATAACACCTTCAACGATGAGCCGCTGGTTCAGTTCAATTTCAATATAGGCTACAGATTTTAGGGGAAAACGAAAAGCGAGGCTCGATGCCCCGCTTTCTGTTTGTGTGTCAGGCATGTATATCAGCTATAGGGTGCAAGTCCCGAACACGCTT
>CALMWT010000075.1 GCA_937870855.1 uncultured Taibaiella sp. | reverse complement strand
ATGAGACGCAGGAAATATTGCAATTAACATTGGTAGCACTCGCTGAATATAGTTGTGATACTTCAGTCCATGATAGTGGTCTGTTATAAATCCTGACTTCATCAATCGAGCCGATAAAGCGTGTGCTCACTCCTCCCCAAACATTTAACCACCAATGAATTCCAATTCCTGCCGTGTTATTGGTAAAAGATGTTGTCTGGTTCTTTACGCCGCGTAATTGTCCATTAACATAAACGTACATTATACCGCTACTATATGTTAGTGCATAGTGTACAAAGTTCCCCTTGAAACAAGGCAGAAACTTTGTACCAAAACGTCCCCCACCTCCGCTCACTGAAAAATATACACTGTCATTAAGTCCGTCATGAAAAACCTCGGTGTATCCCCCAGAATGATTACCAAAGAAAATATATGCTTCTCCATCAGAATGGCTTAGACTATCCTCCTTTACCCACATGGAAATTGAGAAAGCATGCATCGTATCGCTTATTATTGGAGGTAGAGTAAGACAGTTTCCACCTATACCTACGTATCCTCCACCTACTAAATGAATACTATTTCCTGTTACTCCGGATTGATAAGAAGGAGTTCCAAATGTGGTTGCATTATTCGCGTTAGTGGTAGAATCATTTGCATTAATATTAAAGGGATAATATGCAACCAAACCATTTGTAGGAATTTGTCCTAAAACAGCAATGGAGATGGAAAGTGTAAATACTGTAAAGATTATCCTCTTCATAACCTGATTTTAAATATTCCTGACAATCCTACTCATCCTCCATCATTTCTCTATGCTTTTTTCAATGAAAAGTATGAAGTCGCCATGTACGGAACGAAACCCCCGTTTTTCGGAACGAAACATTTTTGAAGAAGGTATTTTTTAGGGCTTTTCTATGCTGTAGCTATCCTACTTGAAAACGGGGTTGCAAAATTTCTTACCTTTAAACAAATCTTTTTGACGTTATGTCTTTACAATATTTATCTGATAATTCCGGAAAGCATATTGCAGTTGTAATACCTATCAGTGAGTGGAAAAAAATGATTCAAAAACACGCAGACTTGCAAGAGCTTACAGGCGCAACAATGAAGGAACAAAAGCCCAAACCTTCTGATTATCAAGGTGTGCTTACAGCAAAAGAAGCAAGATTATTCCAGGATCATCTGTCGGAAATACGTAAGGAATGGGACAGAGGTTTTTAATAGATTCTAATGCGGTCATAGATTATCTTGCAGCAATAATGCCTGCGTCTGCAATGAAGGCCGTAAGTAATTATCTTAATGAAGAATTTATCACTTCTATTGTTATAAAAATTGAAGTTTGCGGATTTCTGGATTTACCCGATAAAATGCAACGTGTAGAAAGTTTCCTGCAGCTTGCAACCGCCATTGTACATAATCTGAGTTTATTGACACGTAATATTGCTGACTTTAAAAACATCAGAGAATTGCAAGTGGTTAATCCGTATGAATTATAATTTTCAACAAGCCTCTTCCCAACTATTTCCCCCCAAAGACCATATAAACGAAACCTGTTTTCGGAACGAAATATTTTCTAAACCTCACAGGTTTAATAGTGCACACGTAAGATACTGTGAGGTTTTACTATGATGCCAGAATACTAAATTTGAAAATGCTGCAGCCTGCAAGTAAGCCACTATTCTTTTTCCCGGATATTCCTGACAGTCAAGCATATCGTTTTGAAAAGCTTACAACGGAAAATTTTTCCCAACTCTACCTAATGTTTGAAGGAGATGACTCTCCATTTACAGATCATCAATTCAAAACTTATAGTGGCGTAAAAGAATATGCACAATTCAGAGAAACTTATGGTGCCTATTCAGCAAAGCATGGCGGGCAAGATTGGTTGTTTCAGCTGAGAGCATCAGGACAATATGCCGGCATACTTCATTTGTATGATCTGAGTCTGGAGACTTTTTTCGATAATAATAAAAGATGTTGGATTGGTTTTGCCGTACCCCGGAGTTACGCAGAAAGGGAATGATGAAAGATGTTCTTCCTTTGTTTACTGACTATGTCCTTACAAATTATCCGCAGATAGCCTTTTTCCATTCGATGACGTTTAAGGGAAATGTTCCTGCCCAACAATTATTACTTTCCTGTGGTTTCAAAAAAGATGATACAGAACGGCTCTCGACAGAGCACATTTTTTTCCTGAAAGAAAGAGAATAAACTTTTCCAAAGTTCCAAACTTTGAAAACCTCGCCCTCACCTCCTCCGCATCTTCCATCCGTTACTAACTGTTGCAGACGCACCTAATGCTTTTTTGCCCAACCGTTCCTTTTCCCAAATAAGAGAGGAAAGCAATGCTGCTACTTCTTCCGTTTCAGCATCGTGTTGTAAAAGATATTCCGGCTTGAAATGTTTTTCAATAAATTTTGTGTCAAAATCTCCATTGCGGAATGGCTCTGTGCGAACTGCCCATTTGCCAAATGCCAGCGTGGTGTGAATGCCCTTTATATAATATTCATCCACTGCTCTGCATAGTCTTTCTATTGCTTCTTCTCTTGTAGCCGCGTGAACCACAAGTTTGGCGATCATAGAGTCGTAAAAGATCGGCACTTCCATGCCTTCTTCAAATCCATCATCTACTCTTATGCCCGGGCCTTTCGGCGGCTGATACATTTCCAGCTTGCCGGTGTCAGGAAGAAAGTTATTCATCGGGTCTTCGGCACATACACGTAGTTCAAGCGTGTGGCCATTTATTTTTAAATCTTCCTGCGCAAAGCTTAGTTTCTCACCACGGGCTACATTTATCTGCTCCTTCACAAGATCAATTCCGGTAATCATTTCCGTAACGCAATGCTCTACCTGCAAGCGTGTATTCATTTCCAGAAAATAAAAATTCAGGTTTTCATCTACCAAAAATTCTACCGTTCCTGCACCATAATAATTACAGCTTCGTGCAACGGCAATAGCACTTTCCCCCATTGCCTTTCTTATATCTTTTGTAAGGCAGCTTGAGGGCGCTTCTTCTATCAGTTTCTGATGACGACGTTGAATGGAACACTCGCGCTCGAAAAGGTAAACGTAATTGCCATGCTGATCGCCAAGTAATTGGATTTCTATATGGCGGGGTGCACCCACATATTTTTCTATAAAAACAGCATCATCGCCAAATGCACTCATAGCTTCACTTTTTGCCGCGCGCAATTGCTCTTCCAGCACATCCATGTTTTCTACCACGCGCATCCCTTTTCCGCCGCCACCGGCAGAGGCTTTTACAAGAATGGGAAAGCCAATACGCGCAGCAATTTCTTTTGCTTCATC
>CALMWT010000074.1 GCA_937870855.1 uncultured Taibaiella sp. | reverse complement strand
AACCCAATTCTCCAAATCATTCTAAGGAAGAAAATATCGTTTAACGTTTCATTGATGCCTTCATTGAACCAAAAAGTCCCTACTCTCCTGCATTCGGTATATTTGGAGCAATAACTAAAGCTATGGGAAAGACTTTACTGCTTACCGCGCTTGCATTCAGTTGCTTTGCGAGCTGCGATCTTGACCCTAAAAACCATACTGCGCAGATACAGGAAATGGAAGACACTTTATTCAAATCATTCCCTACGGTAAACCGCGTAAGCGTAGAAGTGCGTAATGATTTTGGTAAGGAGATAAACATAACGCTTGGTGATGCAGAATTGTACACTGCCTCTGAAAACGAACGACAGAAAGTTGTAGATCAGACCACACAAATAACGGGGCACATTTTTGCTGAGGACAAAATAGAAACGGGCAAAGTGATTTTTGTAAAAGAAGAAAACACCATAACGATAGATGAAGCCACAATGAAGCAATACGAAATGACACTACCCAAGAAATAAGTTCAATGAAAAAATTTTTACTCCTCCTCCTTCTGTTGTTGCCCATATTGGGCTTTACGCAAACTGTAAAGTTTCAGTATAATCAATCGCTCATTTTTATTCCGGTGCGCATCAATAATCTCAATTTGCTTTTCCTTCTCAATACAGGTGCAAACACTTCTGTAATAGACAAACGGATTGCCGACAAACTGCAACTGCCTGTGGTAAAAGAAACGGATACTGTAGTTGGCACTGCGGGAAAACAAGCTGTTGAACACGTAAAAATCCGGTCGCTGACGATTGGGACTACAATAATGAAAGACCTTGTAGTAACTAAACGAAATATCGGTGACTTCCTTCACCTTAACGGACAAAAAATTGATGGTGTGCTCGGCACCGACGTACTGAAAAATTATGCGCTAACCATAGATTATCAGGCTAAGAAAATTGCTTTTCAAAGTGCAAAGATTCCTGCCGGACGAAAAAAGACAATCTCATTCGACATGACCGCAGGAATACCACGCGTAGAGATGCGTTTAAATGATACGTTCAATACCTTCTTTCATTTCAATAGTGGTGTAAGCCTCGTTCCCAGTAAGGATGTGTATGTAAATGTTTCCCCGAAACAATGGGAAAAACTAAAAGGATACAGTAAGAATCTGGAGCACAGCCAATACCTTACAGGTCAAGGCGTTGGTGGAGGTGTTTACCTGCAAGCGGTAAAAGTGAATTGCATAGAGCTAAATCAGCGGCAACGCATTCACAATGGCTATGTGATCATTCAACCTAAAGAAGGATACTTTAAAGACGACAATTCCATTGGCTTCTTCGGAAATAACCTGTTGGAGAAATACGGACGAGTTTCTGTTGATTTTATAGCACGGCAAATTGTACTTCCCATCAATAACTCCACACCGGCAAAGAAGAAAAAAGCACGACGCACCTAATCAGGTTAGGGCATTATTTTTTAACGGTAGCAAAGTTTGGATTGAACTTTGCTTTGTAGCTAACTTGAAAAATCAATCAGCCCGGAAACATGCTTACCCGAAAATATTTATTGCTTGTCGCTCTGCTATTCGCAAGCCGCATTTCTTTTGCTCAACCTTTCAATGTATCAGGAACCATTCTTGATGAAACTGATAATTCCTTTCTGATTGGAGTAAGCGTTGTTCTCTCTCCCGTTAACGACACGGCTCAAAAATTTGGCAGTGTGACGGATGTAGATGGTCTTTTTTCTATTCAGAATTTACCGGCAGGACAATATCGCTTGAAAGCGAGCTACATAGGTTTTCAAAATTTGGAGAGAACGGTCAATGTCAATCAGAATCTGGAACTGGGAACACTAAAAATGAAAGTGCTGAGTACGCAGCTACAAAACGTAACTGTAACCGGACAACAAATAAGAGCTACACAATCGGGCGACACTACAAGTTTTAATGCTGGTGCGTTCAAAACCAATCCTGATGCCAGCGCAGAAGACCTTATAAATAAAATGCCGGGCATTTCAACAGAAGGTGGAACCGTGAAAGCAAATGGCGAAGATGTAAAGCAAATACTGGTTGATGGCAAACCATTTTTTGGTGACGATCCGAATGCCGCAATCAAAAATCTTCCTGCGGAAATTATTGACAGAATTCAGGTGTTTGACAGACTGAGCGATCAGGCACAACTTACCGGCTTCAATGATGGAAACGAACAACGAACAATCAACATTATTACTAAACCAGGACGCAACACAGGGCAGTTCGGAAAAATATTCGGTGGCTATGGCGCACGCGATTTCAAGTTTAAAGACAACCTTTATCTGGGAGGTGGCAATGTAAATTTCTTCAAAGGCGATACGCGCGTTTCTATCATCGCTTTATCAAACAATGTAAACCAGCAAAACTTTAGCTCCGATGATTTGATGGGCGTTGTGGGACAATCGAGCGGTCAAAATCGTGGTGGAAGTTCAAGAGGAGGAAGTTCGAGGGGAGGACGTGGTAGTTCGGGTGGAAGAAGCAGTGATGGTGGCAGTCGCGGTGGTGGTAGCAATGCAGGAAATTTCCTTATCGGACAGCAACCGGGAATTACTACTACGCACTCAGTTGGCATCAACTACAGCGATGAATGGGCGAAAGGAATGAAAGTAAGTGGAAGCTATTTTTTCAATAACACTACCAATGAAAATACAAACAGCCTCACCAGAAATTACTTTGGAGGCTTAGACAGTAACCTTATTTACAAAGAAAGCAGCGCCACTACAAGCAAGAACACAAATCACCGCGCCAACCTTCGCATTGAATACGATATTGATTCTTCCAACTCCATTATTTTCTCTCCGCGCATCAGCTATCAACACAATGAATTTACCCGCAATCTTTTAGGAGAAAGTCGCTATTCGGACAGCACTTTACTCAACAGCACCAACAATACAAACACGTCCAATAATGACGGATACAATCTGGGAGCCAACCTTACTTACAGACATAAATTTGCAAAACGCGGAAGAACATTTTCTATCAATCTCAATTCTTCTGTCAACAACAGAATAGGTGATGGCACTACTTACTCGCTAAATCGCTATGCCAATATTGACAGCAATACAATTGACACAAATTTGTTGGATCAACATTTTGATCTCAATAGCAATACCCAAAACTATTCCGCAAACCTTACCTACACCGAACCTCTAAATGAGCGAAGCCAACTAATGATCAACTATAACCCTTCCGTTTCAAAAAGCAAATCGGACAGGGAAGTAATGAACAGAAACGGAAATGAATACAACGATCATGAGCCTGAACTTTCGAACAAATTTGAGAACACTTATAATACCCAACGCGGAGGATTAACCTATCAGTTGCGCGATGAAAAAGTTATGTTCACTGCTGGTTTCAATTATCAACAAGCTATGCTGCGTGGCATCCAGTTTTATCCAAGATCGTTTGAGGTGGACAGATCGTTTTCCAATGTGCTGCCGTCTGCTACTTTCAATTACAAGTTTTCGAGAACAAAAAATCTTCGGATCATGTATCGAACCAATACAAATCCGCCAAGCATCAATCAATTGCAAAACGTGCTCGACATTACTAACCCTCTTATTGTTCGCACCGGCAATGCCAATCTTGAGCAGGACTACACACATTCTCTTACATTCCGCTATGGAAACACTAATACAACTACCTCCAGAAATTTCTTCGCCATGCTTTATGGAAGCTATGTAAAGGATTATATCGGCAATGAAACCATCTTTCCTACCGGTACAATTGCTTTTGGTGAAAGCCTCGTACTGACACAAGGAAGTCAGATCACCCGGCCCGTAAATCTTGATGGTTATTTTACTGCAAGAAGTTTTCTTACTTATGGAATGCCTGTGGGTGCTATAAAGAGCAATGTCAATCTGAATCTTGGCGTTAACTACAATCGCCAACCCGGAAGAATAAGATACGCTGCTGACTCCAACGAATTATTCAACGGAACAGAAGGCATTTCTAATATTGCAAACAATTACACCCTTAGCGGAGGCGCGGTGGTAAGCAGCAATATCAGCGAAAACTTTGACTTTACCATTGGCTATTCCGGCAACTACACCATTGTACGAAACAGCGCTCAATCGCAATCAAACAACAACTTTTACAACCACAATGCTTCGCTGCGACTGAATTATATTCATAAGGACAGAATAGTTGTTAATACCACTGCAAATCAAATGTTGTTTGCAGGTTTGTCGCAGGGATTCAACCAAAGCTTTCTTTTGTGGAATGCTGCTGTTGGCTACAAATTTCTTCCCGACAAATCACTTGATGTGCGGCTCAGTGTTTATGATATTCTGAATCAAAACAGAGCCATAGAACGGACGGTAACGGAAACTTTTATTGAAGACAGTTACACCAATGTGCTACGCCGCTATTTTATGCTCCATGCAACTTATACACTTAGAAGATTTGGCGGAGTAAATGCAAATGCAACAGGCAGCAATAACACGAGCGATGTAGTGGAACCTGCGGGCGAAAGACGCGAACGGCGAAATCAACCGTAATAAATTCACTAACCCACTTCGGTTTGGAAACCAACTGTCTGATCTTAGGCTCCGCTAACCCATTGTCAACTTCTCCATCATCTCATCTGCTATCGGGTCGCTATAAATACCGTAGGCATTCACCAATACACCTTTTATACCCCGCTCTTCTGAAGAAATAGCATACAATATGGCGGAATCCGAAGGATTGCTTTCGCCCTCGAACCGGAAAAACTTATCTACTTTAAACTCGTTGACAAACAGTTTGAAATCACCGTTTCTGCATTCAAGGCAATTTTGATGCAGGTTAAAATCTTCGGTGTATCCTTCTTTGCGAAGCTCCTCTAAGGTTCCGGTAAGCGTAGTGTACTGCATAGTTTCTGTTTGGAAGTTTACATACAAGTTAGGGCTAAAATCTGATTGAGAAAACATTTGCTTTCATTCCTGCAATGCAGTTTATAAAGCTTCGGGGTCTCGCATGTGCGAGACCTCCAAAGCAAACTGACTCATTACACCGGGGCAATCCTGATTCATCGCCACTACAGGTTTTCGTTGTGTTGCCTTCATAATGTTAATTTTCGTTTTAGCATTGAAAACTTCGACCGCGTGTGAATGGTATTCTCAATCACACTAAAGATGGCTAAAACAACGAGCGACAGCGTCACCGACAAAGCAGACAACCATAGAATACCGGTGATAAATGCGGCTATAAGTACAACTATATTCACTGCGAAAAGGCTCCACGAGACTATACTTCTCGTAGAAAGCCATGAAAGACTTTTAGACATGATAGAAAGATTTTAAACTGTTAGGAAATACAACCGTGCATCAACCCCGAAACCTAAACTATCAGCAGGCCGGGGTTACAGTATTAAAATCTTTGAAGTTGGAGAAGAAATAAAGTTTGAAACAAAAGCAAAGGAAATAACTGGACACAACACCCCCCAAATTGTTCTGCTTCAGTAACGAAGCCGGTGGGAACCTTTGTATGTGTTGCAGATGTTTCATGAATTCCTAAGATAAGGAATTATAACTTGTCTAAACGTTAAAACGAAGAAACTACCCTTAGCTTTTTGAAGCAATCAGCTAGGCGTTTGTCTGAATTCACCTCCCGGATCTTTTTGTTTGTTCAATAACAATGCATAGATTTACGAGGCATTGTAACTTGCTTCAAAATTATTACCAATGAAATGTTTCACACACATCGCTCTTATTTCATTCCTGCTCTCCCTCCCTATATTGGGCTGTGCGCAACAACAGGTGGATAATGATTACAAGCCTGAAGTGGATAAGCCATTGTATGCCACAGGTAAAGGACCTTTACTATTAATAGACGGTGGGCATCAGAATTTTCATATTCTACAAGATAAATTTGCTCCGTTTGGTAAAGTGGCGACAGCAAGTGGCTTTCAGGTGAAAAGTAGTTCGGCTGCGATAATGAGTGAGCAGTTAAAAGATGTGAAGGTGTTGGTAATTGCCAATGCGCTGAACGAAAGGAATAGAGATACCTGGCAACAACCTGTGTATCCTGCATTTACCGCAGAAGAAACAGCAACCATTAACGCCTGGGTAAAGAATGGCGGCAGACTTTTTCTCATTGCAGATCATATGCCCTTTGCAGGTGCTGCTGCTACCCTTGCACGGTCATTTGGGTTTGAGTTTTATGATGGATTTGCCATGCGCAAACCACGCAGAAAATTTGATGCCTTCGCTTATAGCGAGGGTACATTATCGCATAATGAAATAACCGACATGCACAGTGAAGTAGATACTATCATCACCTTCACCGGACAGGCATTTAAAATACCAACTGGCGCTACATCCATCATCACACTCGACTCGTTCTATACGGTATTGATGCCGGAGGTAGCCTGGGAATTTAATGATACTATGAAGATGATACCTGCAAAAGGATTAAGCCAGTTAGCTTACCATCGTTATGGGTCTGGTAAAATAGTAGTATCCGGTGAGGCTGCTATGTTTACCGCACAGAAAGCAGGCAATTCAAGCATTGGTTTGAACGCACCGGTAGCAAAAAACAATCTTCAACTGCTATTGAACATTCTGGAATGGCTGGTAAAGTAGAGAACGGCAGCATAACACTCATTTTGTATATTGGCAAATGAATCCCATATTGTATGGATACCCATGTTGCAACAAATTGCCTGAATTGTGGCGAAATACTACAAGGCAAGTATTGCCATAGTTGCGGACAAAAAGCCATAACACATAAGCTGTCGGCAAAGCACTTTCTTGCGCACGAAGTAGTGCATGGTATCTGGCATCTCGACAAGGGTATTCTTTTTACACTACGCGGTCTACTCACTAAGCCTGGTCATTTCGTGCACAATTATATTGCGGGAAAACGTGTTGGGCATTTTAATCTCGGCACTTTGCTCGTGCTGTTGGCTGGGCTGTTTCTTTACACCACTTCCGGCGATTGGCTCAACCATATTCACTTCCGGTATTACGACCATGAAGGAGATGCCTTTCTGCAATTCGCACGCGGTGCTGCCCGTTGGCTATTACTTATTATAGTGCCGGTGATGGCAAAAGCAAGCTCCGATGTATTCCAGCGTTTGCAGTACAACTATACCGAACATCTTGTCATGAACGGTTTCTTTTTCTCCGGTATGCTTTGCATTATGCTCCTTTTCAACCTGCTGTACTGGTTAATGCCGGATGCTGGTCATCTCTTTGCTGTGGAGGCAATTGCTATGGTGGCTTATGTGGCTATTGCTTATCGCCAGGCAACAACTACGTTTTATTCCCGTAAAGCTTTTAGCGGACGCATATTGCTCTTTCTGCTTGCAGTTCCTTTTTACCTCGCTGGTGTGTATTTCGCACTTATTGCAGTGTATTATAGTGTTGTGGGTGGGTAATATATTATTTCCATCAAAAAAAACAGAGATACAGCAACTCTTGTAAATAGGAGCAGCTGCATGAGGTTACAACCGTCCGTACTTATGGTCGCAAACTAGCCGTATTTGCATTTTGATTTCTTTGCATTATTTTGTTCCAAATAAAAGCCTTATGAAAAACCTGTTGATACTTATCGGTTTAATGCTTTCAATCCATACAGCTTCTTTTGCCCAGTGCAAAGAGTTGAAGGAAAAGAAAGATGACTTCAGTGATAAAAAAGAGCGCACAGGCAGCGTCATCATTGGTAATCTTTTCACTAAATGGAAAATAGATTTCGCTCAAAGCGAAGACGGCAACTTCATGACCTGGGGCATTGCCATGCAGGGCGAATTCAACCGCGTATTTGAGGCCGGCACACTCATGCTTTTTAAACTGGAAGATGGCACGATGTTGCGACTTAATACCATGGAGCCTACCAGCCCGGTAACGCAAGCCATCGGAGGAGGAGGCAGCGTTCAGATCTTCACCACCTATCTGCTGAAGTTCCAGCTTGATGATGAAACCGTAAGGAAATTTGCACTGTCGCCTATTGACAATTTTAAAGTGGAAGTACCGGGACTATCCATCAAGAACCCGCCCATCAAAGGCAAGCAAATGGGCAACATACAGGACGTGTTCCAATGTATGGTAAAGGGATTGAAGAAGTAGGTGTAGAGAGTAAGCACTTCCTACCGCAGCAACACTATTGAGCAAGCTATCCTTACTCTTGTTTTAAACATGCAACAAGCTTCTGAATACTTCGTTTCTTTTCCGCCAGAAAAGCCTCTATGTTGTCAAACAGCATTTGATCTTTATTGGGATTCCAGTAATACACGTAAATGAAACGCTTATTAGGCACATCCACCAGCAGGTCAGTTGACAAGAAGACAAATTGATCGGAAACATTATGACGATCTGCAAAGAAGGACGCATAACCCAGGCTGTCATCCGATAGGATAACCTTCATATTCCCAGATTGAGCTATGTAATCATAATAACCTATCAGTTCAGCAAAGTCATCTCTGAATCTGTCTGCCGGAGGATATTCAATCTTAACATCCAGAAACTTTCCCCCTTTCAAGGTATAACGTACTCTATACGCTTCCTGTAAACTAAGCGTCACCTCGTTGTTGCCATATTTCAAGGTTCGCGTAGTTGGTGTGTTAGGGAAGGGAGTTAAATCCATGTAGGCATATCCATCTCCTGTAAGACAATGCGACACAGAACCTTCTGTAATTTGCTGTGCTTGCAAATCAACAACCAGCATCAGGCTTAAAGCCAAAACGAATGTGCGAAACATCATCAATATTAATACTTTTAGTTTTGAGTTACATAGCTTTACTGGAGAGAAGGTATTCGAAGCCGAATTGTACTATAATTGTCTGAACTGTGATTGGTGGGATT
>CALMWT010000073.1 GCA_937870855.1 uncultured Taibaiella sp. | reverse complement strand
GGTAACTGCACCGGTACTTTTGCGCCATCGAACAATTTTTTGCGGCATTGTAAACAATACCCTTCCACATTTATTTTATAACATCCGGGGCACATAATTAATCATTCGTTTCTTTTACGGTTATGGCACCTACGGTATCGTCACCTGCTGTTTTCAACAGCCTGGTAAAATCGTCCTCTTCATCAATTTTAAGCAGCCGGCATTGTATCTCTTTATTGATTCCTTCAGATAATAACCCGGCGAAAAAGGGAAACAGTAGGGCACTTTGATGTTCCCGCTGCTTTTTGGGCAGGGTCAGGCTGATTGAAGGTAATGAAGGATCATTCCTATAGGCGTCTGTATAGGTAAAACGGTAGTCTTCGGGGGTCAGCTGTTTGAGATGCCCCGCCAATACACCATTATAATATACCGCGCCTTGCGCCATAATAGTTATTTAGCTTTTTTTACCTGTACCAGTATTTCCAGCCCAAGTACTAACGCCAGCTTTTCCAGTGTTTTAACAGAAGGATTACCGGTGCCATTTTCCACTATATTAATGGTACGGGTGGTAATTCCACTCATCTCGGCAAGATCTTCCTGCTTCAGATCAAGAAATTCACGCCTTGTTTTAAACAAGCTCCCTATTTCTGTTAAATTCATCAGAATTATATTTCTTATTCTGTTCAAAAATACAAAATCTCCATAAGTATCCGACACGAATAGGAATTATATTTCCGATTTATACCAATACTCTTCAAAAGCTTGTCTAACTATGTAATATCAGAATTATAATTCTGGTACAGCTAAATAACGGTTTGCCAGAAAATTAGATGCTTTTATAGGTTAGCAACCGGCCGGGTTCACCCATCGAATCAGCCCGCGGTGTATTGCAGACGTAGCTGGAGCGGTCCTGATCACCTTCTATCCTAATGTGGGATTATTGCATGTGGTATAAGCAATTCCACCTGGTCACTTTCACAGACCCCACAATTGCTGCCTCATCTAATGCAACACAAACAATAGAATCTTCATACATGGATGCATCTTCCGTGTAAATTGATTTAATTGCCTTAAAATTTTGCCCGGATAGTGTGTGGGAGGAAGTGTGCTGGGAGTAATTTTCCCTAACAATGAATTCAGCTAATTTGTGTAGCTCCGTTTTTTAGAGTTTTAAATCGTACATTTTTCATAAAAAATAATTTTAAGTAGTAATAGATATTACACAGGCTTCCAATCCCGTATTTCAACACAAATACAGCAAAATCAACCCTTTAAGGTAGTCGTATTACTCTAAAGGGTAGGCTCCTTTCAGTACGTCCCTCTCATCACCTCTAGCGATCTTCAAACACCCTGATATATAATTGCAGTCATTCCCTAACCGATAAATGACCCGGACTGAAATAAACACTATCAATCTCCAAGGATCGAGTAGGAAGGTAGCCATTAGTTGACTACCTGTCCTCTCACACCACCGTACGTACCGTTCGGTATACGGCGGTTCCTTAATTTAGTTTTCGGGCATTCAGATAGCAGTCTGCCAGAAAAACATAGCCCGTAGCTTGCAGCCGTGCATTGGTTACAGATGTATTGAGGATATGGCTTTTGGCTATACGCCAATAGCTTTTCCTGGTGTTTGCAAACTCCCATGCCTTTTGTTTATTAATACCAAGTTTCATGAGGTTGACAAAGCGGGTACTGATGCGTTTCCATTGTTTCCACAGTACCATTCTTAGTCTTCTGCGATACCATTCATCTGTTTGCAGTAGCAGCTTTTTCATATCGGCTAATCTGAAGTAATTCACCCAGCCGGTTATATACTGTCTGAGTGTTTCCTTTCTTCTTGCATTGCCCCAGCCGTTGCTTCTGGAGGTTAACTCCTTGATTTTGGATTTCATCTTCGCTGCGCTTTTAGTGTGCAGGCGCAGGCGCCATGCTCCTTTTGTTTTGTAAAAGGAGTATCCAAGAAATTTAACCTTTGTAATGTAAGCCACCGTACTCTTTTCCCGGTTCACTTTAAGAAACAGTCTGTTTTCGATGTACCCAAGCAGGTTTGTCATACTGCGCTTCGCACTCCTTTCGCTTTTTACACAAGATGAGCATATCATCTGCATAGCGAACAAAGCGGTGACCACGTCTGGCAAGTTCCTTATCCAGTTCATTAAGCATGATATTGCTTAACAGCGGACTTAAAGGACCTCCCTGTGGTACGCCGACAGTTGTTTGTTCAAACTTATTGGCCACTACTACCCCGGCTTGAAGGTATTTGTGAATGAGAGAGATTACTCTGCCATCCTTGATTGTTCTTGATAACACTTCTATCAATTTGCTTTGATTTACCGTGTCGAAAAACTTTTCCAAATCCATATCTACAGCATATATGTATCCTTCAGTAATATACTGTTGGCATTGCTGTAGTGCCTGATGGGCATTGCGCCCCGGTCTGAACCCGTAACTGTTTGATGAAAACTGCTTCTCGTAGATGGGACTTAGTACTTGCGTAATGGCTTGCTGTATCACCCTGTCTACAACGGTAGGAATGCCGAGCTGTCTTTTCTTTCCATTGTCTTTGGGTATTTCTACCCGACGAACCGCATTGGGGCGGTATTTGCCCTTCAGTATGGATTCTATTAACCTATCCTTTTCTTTGATGAGATAATCCTTTAGGGATTCAACTTCCATCTCATCTACTCCACCCGCACCTTTATTCTGCTTTACCCTTTTATAGGCCGCATTTAAGTTGGATGGTGATAGGATGTGTTCCAGTAATCCATACCCTGTTTGCACGATACTCGTAAGGTTGTTTTCAGTTATCCACATGAAAGTCTGCCCTCCTGCATAGCCTTCGGGTTCCGCCCTATTGTTTTGCAGGCAGGTATCTTGCGATTTTTTCTGCTTTCTACCTTTCATCCGGTAACATTCACTGACTACTTACTTCTTAAGGTTCAGCCCTTCCAGCTTCCGTCGTTTTGCTGTACTATGGCCTCGGCTGACTTCTCACAGTAAATCTTGTTTCAACCATGCTTCTGACTTTTGTTTCCGCATGTCTGTGAGATCTCCCACGGTAAGACGATAAACTTTCTTCCCATCTACCCGCAACATCTACGCTTCTATGTCCGTATAGTCTTTGGACTTCGCTTTGTTTGGCAAGCTCATCCCATAGATTGCGCCTCATGTTGTTCGTGTTCCTCGGGCCGGAAATTTGCCGCCAGCTTCCTTCGGATTCCACTTCGCAGTGGACACCCTTGCTCTTGACTAATGGTTGGTGACTATCAACCCCCATAACGGACTTGCACCGTCGAGTTCATCGCCATGCGTGGCGCACCAAAAAACCCCGGAACGATTCCGTGTTCCGGGGTTACAACCCTGATAAACCCTCCATC
>CALMWT010000072.1 GCA_937870855.1 uncultured Taibaiella sp. | reverse complement strand
AACTATAACCCGGCTCCAGTTTATTTCGCCGCCCGGGGTAAAAGCCATACGTATCATCACAGCAATGCGGATGGTTCAGCCGGGTGCTACAGGTGGTGTTTATTATTACCTCTATAATAAAAATCAGGCAGAGCTTAGAAACCGTTATGTAGCACTTACAGGTAATTTCAAAATAGATACTTTAAGCTACAACTGTTTTCCTGGGGACACATTCTATGTACGCCTTTATAACTGGAGCAATCAGGCAGGCTGCAAAGAGTACAAGCTGAATGTAACCTACGAAGATGCACAACCCCGCGCTAAAATTCTTGCAGCAAGAACGGGGGACGAGTTTGGTTTTGTGGCAGAAACAAAAAATGCAGATTGGATTGAGTGGGATTTCGATAACGGCAAAAAATCGAGTTTCAAATATCCAACACAAACATTTCCTGCCGGAGGGTACAATGTGAAACTACGAGCGCGAAATACCAATTGCAGTGTTACTACCGCAGACTCGCTTTTCATAGAAGTGAAAGGCGTGGAAAGTTTTAAACCTGCAAAAGCGGGCGTGGGAGGAGATTTATTGATGTCAATATTTGGAGGAGGATTGGATACTAATGTCCGTGTAAGACTGGTGAAAGGTAGCATGGTGTTGCAGCCTTTTATGAAGCAGTCAAATGCCAAACGCAATATGCTTGCTGCCAATTTTGACTTTCACTTTGCCGAGGCAGGCATGTATGATGTAGAAATAGAAATTCCCGGAGAGCCACCTTATATTTTCCCACAAGCCTTTGAAATGGAACCTTTCAGCTATCCATTTGCAAAAGCAGAGGTGATAGGGCCGAGCACATGGCGTATAAACCGCGAAACGAATTTTGAGCTAAAAATATCGAACAGCGGAAACGTAAATGGCAATGGCGTTGTAATTGGTTTTGTTTACCCCAAATCTGTAGAGGTGAAATTTATGCCACAGCGCACCAAGCTCGATAGATCGGCCACGACTACTATAGAAGTGGACGGAGAAATATTTAGCCTGAGCAATGCGGAGACTGCACCTTATGCCGATAGTGCTTCTAAGCCTACACCGATTGATCAGCTCAATGGGAAACCGTATGATGGCTACATGATTTATTTGACACTTCCTAAGTTGCCCTACAACGGTACGGTGTCTATGCCATTTAAGGCAAAGACTGCAAGTTCCGGCAATCCTACATTTTACACGTTTACACACCATCCGAACATCTTCGGTTCCTGCGAAACGCCCCATTGGAGCAATACATCAAACATGATGATGGCGGAAGGAATAGACGCGATGGACATGATTGTTAGCGACTCGAAAGCACCTGGTATTTTTAAGGCTTTTACCAAGTCTTTGAAAATAGGCCATAAACACCTTGCACATGCCGGATCGCGCGCAGGAGCCAGCTTTGATGCGTGGTGGAATGGCTATGAAGTAACAGGGGAAATGCACGGCATATTGAATGCAGAATTGGATGAAGCAAATGCGTATGCACTGAAAACTGCCACTGACGAACTTGGGACCAAAGCCTTTGAAAAAGGTGTCGGAAAACTGTTGGATAATAACATGGTGAAAAACGAGTGGTGGAACAAGCAAATGGCCAACAATCAAAACCTTTCCCCTGAATCATTCGACAACTTTCTTGATCAGATCAATGCGTTGGATAGAAACAGTAAACGACTCGAGAAGCTGAGTAAGATGCTGAAGGACGTAAAAGATCTCAATACTTTGAGTGAGAAAATGGATGCACTGGCCAAACTTGCAGAAGATTGTCCGGAACTAAAGCCGCAACTGGAAGAACTGCTAAAATTATTTGAAGAAGAATTTGATCATAAAGACCCGAATGAAAAGCCGACTCAATCGGTTCAAAGTATGGATCCCAACGCCATCTACGGGCCGGAAGGTGTGCTTGCAGATCGTTACAGAAAAGATCAGGAAAGAATGCACTACATGGTTACCTGCGAAAACATGGATACCGCCACTGCTTCGGCTCAAGTGGTGAGAATTCTGGACACGCTTAATCCTGCATTGTTTGATTTTTCAACCTTTGAATTTGGTAACGTTTACATAGGCAACAAAGCAGCAAGATTGTTAAGTGGAAGAGATGAGTTCTTTGGGCAGGTAAGTTTATATCCTGAAATACCATTGGTGGCGCATATAGTTGCAAAGCTTGATAAAACAACAGGCGTGATAACCTGGGATATGATAGGAATTGATACCAGCACCGGTGAGCTACCAGCAGATCCATTTCTTGGTATTCTTCCTCCAAACACAACTGCACCTATGGGCGAAGCAGGGGTGAGCTATAGTGTAAAGCTAAAAGCCGGACTTCCATCGGGTACGCAAATAGACAACAGGGCACTGATTTATTTCGATGAAAATGAGCCAATCTTTACGAACACCTGGACGAACAAACTCGATATCGTGGCGCCGCAAAGCAATGTCTTATCAACGATACCATCATCAGATTGCAACTCAACGGTACGGATGCAGAATCGGGTGTAGCAAAATACAGACTGCATGTAAAGACAGACACATCAGCATGGTTAAACTTTGGTATCGTAAACAGCGACTCAGTACGCATCATAGGGCAGCGTGGAAAAACTTACCATTTCTATGTATCAGCCTTAGACCATGTAGGCAATGTGGAATCGAAAACTCCGACTTCAGAAGCGAGTGTAACTGTGCCATTGGAAAACAATCCTAATCCAAATCCTGGCGGGTCTGAGAACTATAATGTTTATCCTAATCCTACCACCGGACAACTATTCATTCAATCGGTTAAAGATATTTCGGGCGCAACCATGATTATTACGGACGTAACAGGGCGTATCATAAGAACGGCAGCTTTCGATCTTAAAGCTGGTGCAGCGCAGAGCATAGACCTTTCAGGTTTATCGAACGGGGTTTATCTGATTGCACTTACCAAATCGGGTATGCAGGACGAAACATTCAAAATATTATTGGCTAAACCAGAAAGATAGACGGCGCATAATTGCAGCAAGACGCAGAACTGATTCAATCTAAAAATTTAAAAGAATGAAAAAACTAATTGCTTTCGCTGGTGTGTTGTCTGCCATGAATCTGGCTTCTGTCAATGCACAGGTCAATATAAACGGACAAACAAATACGCATACTACAGCAGTGCCTTTTCTGCGCATTGCTCCCGATGCGCGTAGCGCGGGTATGGGTGATGTAGGAATTGCAACATCTGCCGATGCCAACGCACAACATTGGAATGTAGCTAAGGTCGTTTTTAGCGAAAAGAATGCGGGCATTTCCTTTACCTATACCCCCTGGCTCAAAGCCATGACACCCGATATGTCGTTGATGTATCTTTCGGGCTATAGTAAGTTTGGTAAGAACAATGATCAGGCTGTGAGTGCTTCGCTTCGCTATTTCAATCTGGGAAGTCTGAGGTTTTCAGACATCAACGGGCAGCCAGCTGGTAGCGGTCGTCCCAACGAATTTTCGTTCGATCTCGGTTATTCGCGTCGCTTTTCTAATCATTTGTCTGCCGGTCTCAGTCTTCGTTACATCCGCTCTTCTATTCTTGCAGGCTCCGATATTGCGGGCATACAAAATAAAGCAGGAAGCGCAGTAGCTGCTGATCTGGGTGTATTTTATACAAAACCGAAAGTGATAAGTGAAACGAAAAAGAACACTTTAAACCTCGGTGCTGTTATCAGTAATCTGGGTTCAAAAATGAATTACAATGATCTTGACAAAAGCTATTTGCCAGCCAATCTGGGTCTGGGAGCAGCTTACATTATGCAGATAGATGAATCGCATCAGTTTACTATAGGGCTTGATGTAAATAAACTATTGGTTCCTACTCCAAAAGATTCCTCTAACACGGGTACGCCGCGTTATTACATTCCTGAAAAGAGTGTGATCTCAGGTGTGTTCAGTTCGTTTGGCGATGCGCCGGGTGGTTTTGGTGAAGAACTGAAAGAGTTTCAGATATCGCTTGGTGCAGAGTATTGGTATCGCCAGCAATTCGCTGTGAGGGCAGGCTATTTCCACGAAAACAGAATGAAGGGCGATCGTCAGTATTTCACTTTTGGATTAGGTGTGCGCTATAAAGTCATTCAGTTCAATGGTTCTTACCTTGTTCCTACAGGCAGCAGCACCGCCCGCAATCCTCTGGCGAATACGTTCCGTTTCACATTAATGGTTGAGTTCGACAATCTGAAAGGGAAACCTGCCGCCACTACAGAAGCCAAGTAGTGCTTCGTTATACTTTTAAGTTACGGGAAGATTATTTCAGCACGGCTTTCAAAAGGCAAAGCGCCGCAGCCGTGTTTGGTTTTGCCAACTGACTACAGCCAACTATCTTTGAGCCTTCAAAAAACCAGGATCAGTACATGCGAACAATACCTTTCCGTCAGGCATTGAGAGAAGCAATGGAAGAAGAAATGAGACGCGATGAGCGTGTCTTTCTGATGGGTGAAGAAGTGGCACAATATAACGGTGCCTACAAAGTAAGCCAGGGAATGCTGGAGGAATTTGGCGATCGCAGGATTATTGATACACCTATTGCCGAACTTGGGTTTGCAGCGATAGGTGTAGGCGCTGCCACAAATGGTACACGTCCTATCATCGAATTTATGACCTGGAACTTCGCCGTTCTTGCGCTCGATCAGATACTGAACCACGCCGCAAAAATGCTTTCTATGAGTGGCGGACATTTTGGTTGTCCTATTGTATTCCGGGGGCCTAATGGTTCTGCGGGGCAGTTGGGCGCGCAGCACTCGCAGGCATTTGAGAGTTGGTATGCAAATATTCCCGGGTTGAAAGTTATTTCTGTTTCCAATCCTTATGATGCAAAGGGCTTGCTTAAAGCGGCTATCCGCGATGAGAATCCTGTTGTGTTTATGGAAAGCGAAGTGATGTATGGCGATGTAGGCGAGGTGCCGGAAGAAGAGTACATTATCCCTATTGGGAAAGCAGATATAAAGCGCAAAGGCAAGGATGTAACTATTGTCTCTTTCAACAAGATGATGAAAGTGGCACTTGGTGCTGCCGATGAATTGGCTAAAGACGGTATTGAAGCAGAAGTAATAGACCTGCGTACTATTCGCCCGCTCGACTGGCAAACCATAGCCGAGTCAGTAAAGAAAACCAACCGTGTGGTAATAGTGGAGGAGCAATGGCCGTTTAGTTCTGTATCTTCAGAAATAAGCTACCGCATACAAAAAGAAGTGTTCGATTATCTTGATGCTCCCATTCGCCGTATCTGTTCTGCGGATGCCAACATGCACTACGCACCTAACCTTGTGGCAGCCTACCTGCCCGATGTTGCCCGTACGGTAAAACTGGTGCAAGAGGTGATGTACATGAAAAAGTAATTTGCTAAAGTATTTACGAAGAGGCTGTATCAAAACCCTGATGCAGCCTCTTTTGTGTGTCAGGCATGTATATCAGCTATAGGGTGCAAGTCCCGAACACGCTTT
>CALMWT010000071.1 GCA_937870855.1 uncultured Taibaiella sp. | reverse complement strand
CAGAGAGCACAGAGAATAGAGGCAATTTCTGTGAACTCAATAACTCTGTTAGCTCTCAAGATTTTCGTTTCACACAGAGAGCACAGAGAACAGAGGTACATCTCTCTGAACTCGATAACTCTGTTAGCTCTCAAAATTTTCGTTTCATACAGAGAGCACAGAGAATAGAGGCAATTTCTGTGAACTCAATAACTCTGTTAGCTCCGTGTGAAACCTTAACCGCTTTCTCCGTGTGAAACCTTAACCGCCTTTCTTCTGCTCCTTCGCCCATGCATCTTTCAAGGTCACTGTTCGGTTGAAGACAAGTTTATCGGAAGAACTCTCCGTATCCACGCAGAAATATCCTTTTCTTAAAAACTGAAAATGCTCGCTTACTTTTGCATTTGCAAGCACTGGTTCAATAAAAACATTGGGTAAAACTTTTAACGACTCAGGATTGATATAATCTTTAAAATCGCCCTCTTCACTACTTGGGTTTTCTACTCTGAAAAGACGATCATACATCCGCACTTCTGCTGTTTTTGCATGAGGCACACTCACCCAGTGAATTGTTCCTTTTACATGGACACCGCTGGTATCATTTCCGCTGCGGCTTTCAGGAATATAAGTGCAATGAATTTCGGTGATGTTGCCGTTTTCATCCTTCTTGAAATCTTCGCATTTCACAATGTAAGCGCCTTTCAAACGCACCATCAAACCCACGCCCAAACGGAAAAATTTCTTCGGCGGATTTTCCATAAAGTCTTCCCTTTCTATCCATACTTCACGGCAGAAAAGAACACTGCGTTTCCCTGCATTTTCATCTTCGGGGTTGTTGTCAATCTCCAATTCTTCTGTTTGCCCTTCGGGATAATTTGTGATGATTAGCTTCACCGGATCAAGCACAGCCATTGCACGTGTAGCTATTTTGTTCAAATCTTCACGCACACAAAATTCAAGCAAGCTTAAATCAACCACATTTTCTCTTTTCGCAATGCCTATAGTGTCGCAGAAATTGCGGATAGCAGCCGCAGTATAACCACGACGACGCATACCGCTTACAGTGGGCATTCGCGGGTCATCCCATGCGGTAACGTGTTTTTCATTTACCAGTTGCAGCAATTTGCGTTTGCTCATTACCGTGTAAGAAAGATTGCGGCGCGCAAACTCATATTGATGCGAAGGGAAAATTTCAAGCTGCTCGATAAACCAATCATACAACGGACGATGGTGAATAAACTCAAGCGTACAAATAGAGTGCGTGATGTTTTCGATGCTATCGCTTTGTCCGTGTGCAAAATCATACATCGGGTAAATGCACCACGCATTGCCTGTGCGGTGATGATGCGCATGTTTGATGCGATAAATGATCGGGTCGCGCAGCAAAAGATTCGGATGCGCCATATCAATTTTCGCACGCAATACTTTTTCTCCGTCCGTATATTTTCCGGCGCGCATTGCTTCAAACAACTTCAGATTTTCTTCAACACTTCTTTCACGATAAGGACTATTTTTTCCAGGCTCATTCAGGTTTCCTTTCATTGCAGCAATCTCTTCCGAACTGCTGTCATCTACATAAGCCAATCCTTTTTCAATCAGCTTCACAGCAAAACCATACAGCGTTTCAAAATAATCGGAAGCATAAAACTCATTATCCCAGTTGTAGCCCAGCCAGCGAATATCATTTTTGATGCTCTCTACATATTCTGTTTCTTCTGTGGTTGGATTGGTATCATCAAAACGAAGATTGCATTTGCCCTTATACTTTTTCGCCAAACCAAAATTCAAGTGAATGCTCGAAGCATGGCCGATATGCAGATAACCATTCGGCTCCGGCGGAAAACGCGTGTGGATATATTCGTACTTGCCTTCTGCAAGATGATTTTCTATAATCTCTTCAAGAAAATTGAGGGAACGCTCTTCGCTCATTATGTGGTTTTTTCTAAGGGAGCAAAGGTAGGTGTATGCGGTAATTTTTAACGATCAACGATATTTTAAGGAAGGATTGCGTTTTGTGTGATGAATGGAAGCTATGTAGATCATGTGCTTTACTTGGTCGAACCTGTAAACTATGACGAAAGGGAAATTGTCTAAAGCGACTTTCCTATAAGTACCAAAATCAAATCCAAAACTCTCAGGCTTTTCCGAAATTCTTTCCAGATTGTATTCTACTTCTTTTTCAAAGCGAAGCCCAAGTCCCGGCAATTGCTGTTCGTAGTACCTAAAGCTGTTTCTGAACTCCTCTTCTGCTAATGGATGAAAGATGACTAAGATTTTCATCTCTCTCTTGATTGATGTGCCCGATCTTTTACTTGCTCCCAGGAAGACCCTCTTACACCTCCAGTTTCCAGCGCTTCAAACCTCTTCTTCATTTCTTTTTCAAACAATTCCTCCTGCGCTTTCTGCTGTTCAAACTGTTCGTTGATTCTTATCAAATGTTCGTAGTCTTTTATTGGAATAATCGCTTCCAGTTTTTTGCCTTGCGCGTCTGTAATGAACTTAGTATTCATAAGATAAATGCTTACTTCAAATTTACAGATAAAACTTTCGGCTTGAAGAAACCATAAAATAAAAACCTCCTTATCATTACTTTTACCCGCTTTTTCAAAAATTCTATGACAGATAAATTGCAACGCCCTGTTCGGGTGCTGGTAGCTAAAGTAGGGCTGGACGGACATGACCGTGGAGCTAAAGTAATTGCAACCGCTTTACGCGATGCCGGCATGGAAGTGATTTATACAGGTCTGCGCCAAACTCCGGACATGGTAGTAAATGCCGCCTTGCAGGAAGACGTAGATGCAATTGGCATCAGCATTCTTAGTGGCGCGCACAACACAGTTTTTCCCAAGATTATTCAACTCATGAAAGAAAAGGGATTGGAAAATGTATTGCTCACCGGCGGAGGTATCATTCCCGAAGAAGACATACAGCATCTCAAAGAACAAGGCGTAGGAAAGCTTTTTGCTCCTGGTGCTCCTACATCAGAGATAGCAGCATATATTGCCACTTGGGTAAATGAAAATCGAAAAGAGCTACTATAGTCAATACACTCATCATCAAATCATCACATCATCAAATTGCCAAATTATCACATCATCAAATCAACAATCATCACAGCAACATGTATCAGACTTTACTGACAGAACTAACCGAAGGAACATTTGTAATAACCATCAATCGCCCTGATAAACTGAATGCGCTCAACAAAGACGTAATCGAAGAGTTAGGAAAAGCATTAGACGAAGTTTATAACAATAGGGAAATAAAAACAGCCATCCTTACCGGAGCAGGTGAAAAAGCATTTGTAGCGGGGGCGGATATTTCTGAGTTTACGTCTCTTGATGCGAGCGGCGGAGAAGCATTAGCAAAGAAAGGTCAGGAAAATGTTTTTGATAAAATTGAAAACTGCTCAAAGCCGGTAATCGCAGCCGTAAATGGTTTTGCGCTTGGCGGCGGTTGCGAGTTGGCTATGAGTTGTCATTTCCGTGTAGCCAGTGAAAATGCAAAATTTGGTCAGCCTGAAGTGAATCTTGGATTGATACCGGGCTATGGAGGTACACAACGTCTTACGCAACTTATCGGAAAAGGAAAGGCAATGGAGCTAATGATGACCGGCGATATGATAGGCGCTGACGATGCTAAAGCACTCGGCTTGGTAAATCATGTGTTTCCACAGGCTGAACTTTTGAATGAAGCAAAAAAAATCGCACAAAAAATTCAAACAAAAGCGCCTGTTGCTATTGCTAAAGTAATAGCCTGTGTGAATGATGCAGCGAAAGGAGATGCCAACGGATTTGCCAATGAAATCAAGAGATTTGGTGAATGTTTTTCTACTGAAGATATGAAGGAAGGCACAACTGCATTCTTAGAAAAACGCAAAGCAAGTTTTGCCGGAAAATAAATTTTTCTATCTTGTAGGCTAAATAAACATTTCATGCGGAAGACATTTATCCGAAGCATTTTTACCCTTGGCATCGCCGCTGCTGCAACTAGCACAGCTAACGCACAGCTTGGTCATTCCAAAGAGTATATAGAACCCCCAGGCTGGAGCATTGGTACTACTGCCGGACTTGCTGATTTGTGGAGCGATGTGGGAACAAAGTCAATCATTGACCATTACGGAAATAGCAAGTATTGGGGAAAGCCACATTTTATGGGTGGGCTTTTTGTTCGATATTCTGCCCATCCTGCTTTTGCCATCCGGCTGGGAGCTAACTACGGAACGCTGTATGCTAATGATGATTGGAATGAGCAAAAAGCCAGGACCGCCGCTTCGACAAATGAGGATGCTTATCAGCGCTATCTTCGTAATCAGCAAGTAAGGTCAAACATCTGGGAAACAAGTTTGTTGTTTGAAATCACACCGCGACGTATCAACTATGAAAGTTTGAGCGCACGCAAAAGATTTCAGCCATACCTATTAGTGGGGGTAGGATATTTCCATTTCAAGCCAACAGCGAAGTACATAGATAAAGAGGGCAATGATCGCGGCTACGTCAATCTTCATGATTTGAACTTGGAGGCCAACGGGTTACCTAATGAAGTTTATTCAGACTCTAAGGCTAAATACAATCTTTGGCAACTTGCAGTACCAGCAGGAATTGGTGTAAGATGGGATATTGGGCGGCGTTTGGCGCTTGGTGTTGAATGGCTCTACCGTCTTACTTTCACCGATTATCTGGATAATGTAAGTGGAAAGTATGTTGACCCAATGCTTTACGCAGGTATTCATGCAAATGATCCCGGCAAAGCTGCTCTGGCCGCAGAAATGCAGGATAGAAGCTGGCAAGTTGATAAGTCAGTATCACATGCTGCGGGGGAAAATAGAGGGAATGCGTCTAACAAAGATTCTTACTCCACATTCGGGCTTACGCTGATTTTCAAAGTGCCCAGTAAAAAGACACCGTGGTGGTACTAAAAATTCAATGATATTACCTAATTTACAGGGCGGTATGCGGATGCATGCCGTTCTTTTTTTTATGCGGTTTTTACCGAAACTCGAATATAGGTCGTCAGATTATGTATGCATATTTGGAAGGAGATTTAAGCTACAAATCTCCATCGCTACTTTGTCTTTCTGTAAATGGTATAGGCTACGAAGTCAATATTACCTTGCAGACTTATGGCAAAATCCAGCAGCTTGAAAAATGCAGGCTATACACTCATTTGCAAATAAGAGAAGATGCATGGGTGCTTTATGGCTTTGCAGAAGAACAGGAAAGGACAACATTTCGACAATTATTAGGAATAAGCGGAGTAGGCGCTACTACTGCAAGAATAATACTGTCTTCTTTAACAACTGAGGAACTGGAGAAGGCAATTGCCACGGATGATAGCAAAACACTTGAAAAAGTAAAGGGCATTGGTACTAAAACTGCTCAACGAATTGTACTGGAACTAAAAGGCAAGCTGATAAGCGGAAAAAATACCGGTTCTTCAATAGCATCAACGCACAATACAACACAAAATGACGCGTTAAATGCTTTGGTGAATCTGGGAATAAATAAGGCTGTCGCGGAGACTGCAATTAAAAAAATAAAGGATGCTTCCATGCTAACGGTGGAAGAGTTGATTAAACAGGCATTACGTGTCTTGTAAACCTAGTCTGATTGAAGCAAAGAACTAATTTCGGTTATAAGTTTTTACTGTGTATTGTTGCCGTAGTAGCAATAGCAAATGTGGGTGCGCGAGGGTTTCGTTTCAATTTCGATTATGATCCCGCGCCGGAGCCAGATACCCCGACAACGAAAATAGATTCGCCCAAACTGGTTTTTCCAATTTATGATCGCACGGGTGATCCGTTGCAAGACCGTACACCATCAAGTATAGATCTTGCCGATCCTTCCAACGTAAATAAATCTGTAGAGTACGATCCCGTCGAGAACAAATATTATCTCACCGAAAAAATAGGCGACCAGTTTTACAGGAATCCAACTTACATGACGCTGGATGAGTACCTGCGCTATCAGGGACAAAAAGATGAACAGTCTTACTGGAAACGGCGAATGGATGCGGTAACGCTATTCAATAAAAAACCCACATTACCCACAATGTATAAAGAAGGAATCTTCGATAGAATTTTCGGAGGTACTTCTATTCAGGTTCGCCCGCAGGGAAATGTGGATGTAACTATTGGGGGCAATTGGCAAAATATCAAAAACCCTACACTCGTTCAACGGGCGCAGAAATATGGTGTTTTCGATTTCGACATGCAGATGAATATAAATCTGCTGGCCACCATCGGAGACAAAATGAAGCTTAACATCAGTAACAATACAAAGGCTACGTTCGATTACCAGAATATGCAGCGGCTGGAATATACCGGCAAGGAAGATGAGATCATTAAAAAAATAGAAGCAGGCAACATAAGCTTCCCGCTAAATAGTACACTGATTACAGGTGTGCAATCTCTTTTTGGTATCAAAACACAACTTCAGTTTGGGAAACTTTGGATTACAGCTGCCTTGTCGCAGCAAAAATCAAAACGCCAAAGCCTGACGGTGCAAGGCGGCTCTCAAACCCAGCAATTTGCTATTAAAGCGGACGAGTATGAAGAAAACAAACACTTTCTTCTCTCACAATATTTCCATGACAACTACAACGGAGCACTCAAAAATTTTCCTATCCTCACATCGCTGGTAAATATCAGTCGTATAGAGGTGTGGGCAACCAACAGAACCGGTGCGGTTGAAGGGGTGCGCGACATTATTGGTTTCATGGATCTCGGAGAAAAAAATCCTTATCGCCAAACACTAACCGGTAGCACTGTAGCGGCAAACGTTCCCGCAGATAACCGCGCCAACCAACTATACGATCAACTTCTGCAAAGACCCGACATCAGAACTCAACCGCAAAATGTACTGGCATTGGGCATAGATCAGGGAGTGGATTTTGAAAGAGCGACGGCAAGAAAATTAAATCCTTCGGAATATACTTTTAATCCTCAGCTTGGATACATTTCTCTCAATACAACCTTGAATCCTGACGATATCCTTGCAGTGGCTTTTCGCTATACTTTCAATGGAAAAACTTATCAGGTCGGTGAATTTGCAGAAGATTTGCCTCCCGATTCTACGCAGACTAAAACCCTTTTCATGAAGTTGGTAAAGGGTACATCAGCACGTCCGAGTCTGCCTATCTGGGATCTGATGATGAAGAACGTTTACGCACTTGGCGGCATGGGCGTTACCAAAGAAGATTTTAGGTTGAATGTGCTTTATCAAAATCCCGGCGGTGGAGAAATACGTTATTTGCCCGAAGGCCCTAACAAAGGCGTACAACTTCTTACGCTCTTAAATCTTGACCGCCTCAACTTTCAAAACGATCCGCAACCCGATGGCATTTTTGATTTCGTAGATGGTATTACCATCAATACGCAGCAGGGAAAAATCATGTTTCCGGTACTTGAGCCATTCGGACGCGATTTGGGTTTTGCCATGGGTGGTAATCCACAATTAGAACGGAAGTATCTCTACACGCTGCTTTATGATTCTACAAAAACAGTTGCGCGACAATTTCAGCAAAACAACCGTTACATAATTCGCGGTACATATCGTTCTGCCTCCTCCTCCGAAATATTTTTAGGTGGGTTCAATATTCCTCAAGGCTCTGTTTCAGTAACAGCAGGCGGACAAAAATTAGTGGAAGGCGCAGACTATCAGATAGACTATGGTTTGGGAAGATTGAAAATCCTGAACATGGGTATTCTTAATTCGGGCATACCCGTAAATGTGCAGTATGAAGACAACGCCACTTTTGGTTTCCAGCAGCAAAATTTCATGGGTGCAAGGCTCGACTATTATGTGAATAACAAGCTGGCTATCGGGGGTACTTTCATGCGCCTTACGGAAAGACCCTTCACACAAAAAACAACCTTTGGTGAAGACCCGATAAAGAACACCGTGATTGGTCTCGATGCAAATTATCAATCGGAAGCGCCGGGCATTACAAGACTACTCGATAAACTCCCAATTTATTCCACTACAGCATCGTCATTTATTACCGCCTCAGGAGAAGTTGCAGGTTTATTTCCTGGCCACCCCAAACAAATTAATGCACTTGACCCCGAAGGAGCGGTTTATATTGATGACTTTGAGGGAACAAGAAGTGGTATAGATCTTCGGTTGCCCGCTCAATCATGGTCGCTGGCATCTACACCGGTAAATGCAAGAGATAAAAATGGCAGAGAACTTTTTCCTGAAGCAAAACTTTCAAACAACCTTGACTATGGAAAAAACCGCGCACGGTTGGCGTGGTACACCATTGAGCCTTCCCTGGTAGATGCGATAGGTGGCGTACCCGATTGGGTGAAGAAAGATCCAGACCAGCATTACATCCGACTGGTACAGCAACAGGATGTTTTTCCGGCAAGAAGTTTACAGACTTTACAAAACGGATTGACCACATTCGATCTTGGCTTTTATCCCCGTGAAAGAGGCCCTTACAACTTTGATATAAGATTGGATGCAGACGGGCGACTGGTAGATCCTATCAATCGTTGGGGAGGTATTCAACGTGCTATTGACTACAGTGATTTCGAGCAATCGAATGTTGAGTTCATTGAATTCTGGATCATGGATCCTTTCATAAATAAGCAAAGCTCTCCCGGCGGAAGCCTTTACATAAACCTGGGTAATGTATCTGAAGATGTGCTGAAAGACTCACGCAAATTTTTTGAGAACGGTATTCCCTTTCCTAAAAATGAGCAACAACTTCAGACGAGCGTGTGGGGGTTTTCCCCTGCTTTGCAAACTCAGATAGTTCGTGCTTTTGATAATGACGAAGCAGCACGTGCGGTGCAGGATGTAGGTTATGACGGGCTGGATAATGATGAAGAAAAAACAAAGTTTGGAACCTATCTGAGTCAGTTGCCTGTTGGTCTTAATGCAGGAGTAAGATCTGAAATTCAGGCTGATCCTGCGCACGATGATTACCGATATTTCCGGGGAACAGAATTCGATCAGGCTAACGCCGGAATTTTACAACGCTATAAAAAATTCAACAACCCACATGGCAATTCACCGGTAGTTGGTTCGTCTCAAACTTTCTCAAATGCAGCCACTAACATTCCGGAATCCGAAGACATAAACCGCGATAATACACTTAACGAGTCAGAAGATTATTTTCAATATCGTGTAGATCTTGCACCGAACAAAATGCAGGTAGGCACAAATTTCATAGTAAACACTGTTACTTCCCGTGTAAAATTACCAGACGGAAACTATGGCGATGAAACATGGTATCAATTTAAAGTTCCAATCCGTGAGTACCAGCAGCGCGTAGGTAATATTCCAGACTTCCGTTCCATTCGGTTTATGAGATTGTTTCTGAACGGTTTTGAAGACAGCACCATTTTGCGTTTCGCACGGCTTGAATTAGGGCGCAATCAATGGAGACGTTATCAGTTTTCCCTTCAAAATCCTGGCGAGATAATTCCAGACGAAGAGCAAAGAACTACACCGTTTGCAGTTACCTCGGTAAGTGTGGAAGAAAACAGCGGACGTGAGCCTGTGCCTTATGTTATTCCACCGGGCTTGGAGCGCCAGCAATCGCAAGTGGCAAATGGCGCAGCCATACAATTGAATGAACAAGCTTTGTCGTTGCAGGTTTGCGGACTTGCAGATGGAGACGCGCGTGCCGTATTTAAAGAAGTGGGCGTAGATATGCGCCAGTTTGGCCGGTTAAGAATGTTTATTCATGCCGAATCTCAAACCGGACAAGCGCCTGTGAAAGACCGCGACCTGAGTGCGGTCATAAGACTGGGAAGTGATTTTACAAATAACTACTACGAGTATCAAATACCCTTGAAGATTACACCCACAGCATCGAACAGAAATGATGCAGTATGGCCTGAAGAAAACATGCTCGACCTGCTGCTTGAAGATCTTGTAAATGCAAAAACAGAAAGAAACACGCTCGGCATTCCTGCTTATATACCTTTTACAAAGACAGATGCTAAAGGAAACACCATTGTAGTAGTAGGAAGTCCAAATCTTGGCGATGCAAAAACAATCTTACTCGGAATTTTAAATCCCAAGAAAACCAACAATACACCTGCCGATGATGGCTTGCCAAAATGTGCAGAAGTATGGTTTAATGAATTGCGCATGACAGGACTGAATGAAAAGCCTGGCTATGCTGCAACCGGAAAGGTAAATATGCAGCTTGCAGATTTGGGTAGTGTGAGATTGAGTGGTAGTATGCACACACAAGGCTACGGTAGTATTGACCAAAAGCTTAACCAACGGTTTCGCGATAATTTTTATCAGTACGATGCCTCTACAAATCTCAATGTAGGAAAGCTCATGCCGCGCAAATGGGGTGTTCAGCTTCCTTTGTTTGTTGGCTATTCTCAGGCTGTCAGCAATCCACAGTACGACCCTTACGATCTTGATGTGAAATACAGAGACGAGTTGAATGCTGCAAGAGATAAATCACACCGCGATTCTTTGAAAAAAATAGCGCAGGATTACACCGATATTACCAGCGTAAACCTGTCAAACGTTAGAGTGCTTGGCAACCCGGAAAAGCAAAGTGCAAAGCCGATGCCCTGGAGCGTAAAAAACTTTGATCTTAGCTACGCATACAATCGCCAGTTCAAACGCAATCCTTTGATAGAGGGCGACGAACTCACTAATCACAAATTGGGATTGGGCTATACTTACAGCATCAATTCAAAACCCATTGAACCATTTAAGAAAGTCATTAAATCTCGTTCAAAATGGCTTGCATTAATCAAGGATCTCAATTTCAAATTGCTGCCTGCAAACTTTACTTTCCGCACAGAACTCAACAAAATAATGGATGAGACGAAGGTGAGAAGCATAGGCGCAGATGCTATTCCTATTCCGCCTACTTACTACAAGAATTTTACCTGGATTCGGGATTATAATTTACGCTGGGAACTTACCCGTTCGCTTTCTTTCGACTATCACGCAACCAATTTATCACGCATAGACGAACCTTACGGACGAGCAAACACACAGGAAAAAAGAGATACACTTTGGGATAGGGTGAAAACTTTTGGCAGAAACACTTCGTTTATCCAAACATTTGCGGCCAGTTACAATGTGCCTTTGCAAAAAATACCATTGTTTGACTGGACTACTTTACGCATTACTTACAACTCATCTTACAATTACATAGCCGCCTCTCAACTTGCAAGAAGCCTGGGGAATACGATAGGCAACACGCAAGGCATACAAGCTAATGGCGAATTGGATTTCAGATCGCTTTATAATAAGCAACGCTGGTTGAGAGCTGTGAATATGCCTAAATCAAAATCCCCAAGAAACACGGTGAGGAATGAAAAGAACACTTCCCGTTCATCAAAGGATAGTAACCCAGACGCTGGGGGCGGAAAGGGACGCAATACAGAACCAACAGAAAGTGTAGAAGAAACCGGCCCCGATATGGCTGGTGGTAAGGACAATCCAGATGGACAACCCGCAACGAAAAACGATGAAACCAGAGATAAGGAATCTGCCGATAAAAACCCCAAACCCACAACTAAACAACCAACGCTGATAGCAGGAGTAGATATTACCAATCTTTCTGACAAGCAAATTGATTCTTTACGACAAATCCAAAAAGCGCAAGACCTTGCTAAAAAGAAAGCTGAAAAAGCAAAGCGCAAAAAAGATCGTATTGCACGCCGTAAAGCAAGAAGAAATTCTATACCGCAGGTGAGTGACGCGGAGCGCATTGGTGGACGTTTATTGACGATGGTAAAAAGAACCGCAATCAATTATTCTGAACAATCTGGAACGGTATTGCCCGGATACATGGATAGCACACGGTTTTTTGGTATCAATAACATGAGCAACCAGCCGGGTTATGGTTTTGCATTTGGTTATCAGCCGGGCAGGTCATGGCTTGAGCAAAAAGGAAGAGACGGAGTGTTATCGCGCGATTCATTGTTCAACGCGCAATTTCAGCAACAATATTCCCAGAACTTAACCATACAAACAACTGTAGAACCTCTTCCAGATTTTCGGGTAGATCTTACCTGGCAGCAAACGTTTAGTAAATCTTACAGCGAACTGCACAAGGACACGGGTGCGGGCTTTCAACACCTGAGTCCGTATGAAAGCGGTGCGTTCAACATCACCACAATAGCGCTCAAAACAATGTTTCAAGCATCGGGTCCGGGACAAGGTCCGTTCCAGCAATTTCTTGATAACCGAGCAACTATTTCCCGCCGCCTCGGCAGCAGCAATCCTTACACAGGTGGCGTGCTTGACCCTAATGACCAAAACTATTATAAGGGTTACACAAAATATTCTCAAGATGTACTTGTGCCGGCATTCATAGCAGCCTACACAGGCAAGAGCGCAGAGAATGTGGCGCTGATAGATTATGGCAAATCTCAGAGCGTGAAGCACAATCCGTTCAAGTTCTATTTCCCGTTGCCCAACTGGAGAGTGACCTACAATGGACTCAGTAAAATTCCATTCATTCAGGAAAGGATCAGCAATCTTGTATTGAACCATTCTTACGACTCACGCATGTCTATGAATAGTTTTTCGTCGTCGTTGTATTTTCTTGACGCGTTCAATCTCGGATACCCATCATTCATTGACTCTAATTCCGGAAATTATATTCCTTATTTCCAGGTGCCGAATATTACGATCACCGAAAGTTTTAGTCCGCTCATTGGCATAGATGCTCAGTTCCGAAATAATCTTACGCTTCGTTTTGAATATAGAAAATCCCGGACAGCAAGCCTTAGCCTCATAGATTATCAGGTGAGTGAAACGAAAAGTACCGACTACACTTTCGGGCTTGGTTATCGTGTAAAAGGATTGACGCTTCCTTTTGAAATATTGGGAGTGCGGAGACTAAAAAACGATCTGAATATGAAGATGGACGTGAGTCTCAGAGATGACCGGACAAGCAATAATTATCTTGCGCAACAAGTGGATATTACCACGAGAGGGCAAAGGGTTATTACCATTTCACCTTCCATAGATTATATAGTAAATGAGCGATTGACCTTACGTTTGTTTTATGACCGGCGGCAGAGCATACCTTATGTATCCAGCTCCTTTCCCATCACCACCACGCGGGCGGGTCTTACCCTTCGATTTATTTTTGCACAGTAACAGATACTACACATTAATAGACGGACTGTACATTTGCGAACATGAACACATACCGCTACTCGGAGGAGCAAAGAAAGCAATGGGTAAAAGACAAATTCTCAAGAGAAAAAACGGTGCGGGAAATATGCCACGAGGCTTCGATATCGCGTGCTACATTGTACAATTGGATCGAAGAATTTAAACACCTTGAAGAAGAATTTAAAAGAAAGAAAAATGCGGTTTCTTCTGTAAAAACCTCCAAGCCGGAACTACTGCAAAAAACAACCGCAGATGCTGCTGAAAAATACCGGATGCTGCTTGTGGCATTAGCGAGTATTGACTCTGAAAAGATATTTTCTAAAAAGCTGGTTACGGTTCTAATAAAACGATTTACGCTAACGGTTGCACAAGCGTGTGCAGTTGTGGGCATTGATGAAACCACATACGGGTACAAACCGAGAAAACCTGAGGTGGAAGATTACATAGTGTATGAAGGGCTGATTGAACTAATACGCGAAGACCGCACCCGCGAGTTTGAAGTCTGTTACAACATACTGCGTGAAAGAAATCCTGACTGGACACGTAAGCAAATAAAACGTGTGTACCGCGATGGAATGGTTTACCTCGAAAGAAAAAGATCGAACGTAAGATGGCAAAACCTGAAGAAATCAAAAGCCGTCAGTGAGAAAGAAAGTTTTCAGGAAAAAGCGATTGCTGCAAATCGAATCAAAAGCGGCAACGGAACCTGGAACCTCGCATTACTGGAACATTCGTCTGAGTTGGATGGTGTAAAACAAAGTTGGTGGATGCTTTGCATTACAGAAGAGGAAACGAAGGCTTCATTGAATGCGAGCTATGGTTTTGGAAAAATCACTACAGAGCAAATTCTTCTTTTTCTTGACAAGGCTGCGACAGAAAATGGTGTGGCGCGAAAAATGAAAATTCCCGGAAAGCCCACACTTACAGCACGAGAAGTAATGCGCTGGGCATGGCAACACAAAATGGCTTTGCATACTTTTTCCCTCAACAAACCTGAAAATGTTCTGGCGATTGAAGCGATGGAACAAGCAATTTTAAATGACTTAGCAATCGAGAAATTCAGTTCAACTAAACAACTGGAAACAGCTATTGAAAACTGGATAGACAAGGCAGAAAACACGACACAAAACGGAGCCTAACTATTTCTTCTTTCCTCCCTTTCTAAAATCTTTAAAGCCTTGTTTTTTCGGCTTTGCTTTTTCGGCTTCGTAGGCTTGTAGGTAATGGTCTAAATTGTTTTGCTCCTCCCCTTCACCAGAAGGCGGCGGTGATGGTTTTAGTATTCTGGGTTTTGAAGACACCACCTGCGTTTTACTACTGTCTGCTACCATTTTATTGATAAGCGTGATCTCTTCTTCTGTAAGAAAACGCCAATGTCCCAATGGCAACTTTCCAAGACGCACATTCATAATACGGATGCGCACCAGTTTTTTTACTTTGTAATCGAGTGCATCGCACATGCGGCGTATTTGGCGGTTCATTCCTTGCGTCAGCACTATTCTGAAAACGTATTTGTTTTCCTGAACCACTTTGCAGGATTTTGTTTTTGTGCGTAAAATCCGCACGCCTTCGCTCATGTTTTTTACAAATTCCGGCGTTATGATTTTATCTACAGTTACCAGATATTCTTTCTCATGTTGGTTGCCCGCGCGCAGTATTTTGTTTACGATGTTTCCATCATTAGTAAGAAAAATCAACCCTTCCGATTCTTTATCTAACCTTCCTATCGGAAAAATGCGCTGCTTGAAATTGATGCAATCAACGATATTGGTCTTGTCTTTTTGATCGGTAGTGCTGGTAATGCCTCTCGGTTTATGGAATGCGATGTAAACAGTTTTTACTTTCTTCTTTATTGGTTCGCCGTCTATTTCCACCATATCTCCGTCGAATACCCTGTTGCCTGCTGCTGCAATGTTTTTATTGATGGTTACACGCTGTTGTTCAATGTAATCGTCTGCTTCTCTACGGCTGCAAAAGCCGGTGTCGCTAATGTATTTATTAAGGCTGATGGAATCTTCGTGTATTTGCTTTGGAACTTTGCGGGGCATACTATTTCTTCTTTTTCAAAAATAACTTACCTAAAGGAATAAGCTTTCAGGTATTTCATTTCCGTTTTTTCCTTGCTTGCATTTACAAGATAATATTCGCGGAAAGTCGTGTCGTTTCCATATCGAAAACCGATGACGAAAGCATTCATGTCTGTGCTTCTTTTCACTTCAGGGACAATTAGCGTGTGGGCATCCGGCATAGTGATTTGTGTAGATGCTTCGTTATGCCCGTATTTTACCAGCACTTCATACACACCTTTCGCGCTTTCATTTGTAGCAATCACTTCAATGGAAAAATACAGTTCGTTCAACACATCGGGGATGCGCATACTATAGGAAGCAACAACTGTATTTGCCGCAGGAGCTTCCCACATATTAGTCTCGACATGTGGCGTTTTTGTGGACGGAGTCTGTGGCTCTTTGCAAGATGCAAACAGAATGATTAAGAAGGCAAACCAACGATTCATAGGGTTGCAAAACTAAACGGTTAGCATCACTGGAAGTGCAGTTGAGAAATCGGTCTTTTACTCCTCTGCTGCGGTTTCGATGAAGGCGATACCCGGAGAGGCAGAGCACGGCTATATTAAGTGAATGAACTATTTTCGGGGGATAAAGTATGGAGTACGTTGAATACATAAACGAAGCACTAAGACCCGCAGTTACGGAAAAAGAAATAGTCCTTGACTTGTTTGCTGGTTGCGGCGGCTTATCCCTTGGATTTGAGGCAGCAGGCTACAAAACTATTGGGTACGAAATGGACAGTGCCGCCGCTGCTACGTACAACCAAAATCTCATAGGTGAATGCCATTCAGTAAAACTTGATTTATCCTTTAATTATCCGCAGGCTCAAATTATAATAGGCGGTCCGCCTTGTCAGCCATTTAGTGTGGGCGGACACCAAAAAGGTATAGAAGATGCACGTGACGGTTTCCCGATTTTTATTGATGCGGTTAAGAGGCTACAGCCGAAAGTTTTTATGTTTGAAAATGTTCGGGGCTTGCTCTACACCAACAAATGGTATTTTGAATTAGTGCTAAAAGAGTTAAGAGAATTAGGCTACCACGTTGATTTCAAATTACTCAACGCTGTTCACTATGGAGTTCCTCAAAACAGAGAGCGGTTGTTTGTAATTGGACACAGATCAAAGTTTACTTTCCCTTCGCCTCAACTACACAAAGTAACAGTAGGTGAAGCTATTGGAGATACAATGCTCACCACACCGCCTGAAAGCAAGTTTTTGAACGCTTCAATGGACAGGTATGTTGCCAATTATGAAAAAGCATCTGCCTGCATCAACCCAAGAGACTTATACCCTCATAAGCCTGCACGGACATTGACTTGCCGAAATCTTGCAGGAGCAACTGGTGATATGCAGCGTATAAGACTGAAAGATGGCAAGCGCAGACGTTTGCTGCATAGTGAAGCTGCAAGGCTGCAAAGCTTTCCTGATTGGTTTTGCTTTGAGGGCAACGAAACGCAACGTTTTAATCAAATTGGCAATGCTGTGCCCCCTCTTTTGGCGTATCAATTTGCGCAAGCATTGAAAGCCTGCTATAAATTACCTCAAACCCAAGACGCATCAGAGATACAGAAACTGGATTTATCATTGCCCAAAGTTTTGTCACTGTTCCCTTCATGAAAAATCACTTACTCAAAAACAAAAAATCTGTAGGCGTTCAGCAACTGATAAAGGAAGCACTTGAAATTTTAGAGGCAGTCGGCATTCCGGTTGACGAAAAATCTGAGCGAGGAAAAGAGAAGATGGCAATGGCTTTTCTTGCAGTTGCTAATGTAACTAAGGATTGGAAGGCAGCTTCTGACAAAACCCATCTACAAACTCGTCAAATCATCACTTTCATCAACCAACATTTTGAAGAAAATATATCTTATGGTTCATACGACGACATACGCCGTAAAGACCTGAAACTGTTGGTAATTGCAGACCTCATTGTAAATAGCGGTGAAAATCTTAGCGCAGCGACAAACGACCCAACACGAGGTTATGCTTTGCATCCTGACTTCAAAAATCTTGTGGTGCTTTACGGCACAAACAAATGGACTTCCACCTTGCAGAAATTCAATGAAGGCAGACCATCGCTCGCAGAACAACTTGCCCGGAAGCGAAATCTTGAACGAATACCGGTTACGTTGCCTGGCGGCAAGCCGTTAGAATTTTCACTTGGTGAGCATAATGTTTTACAGAAGGCAATTGTCGAAGAGTTCTTGCCACGGTTTGGCAGTGATTGCAGTGTGCTTTACATCGGAGATACAACCAACAAAATGCTGCACATTGAGGAAGCTGAATTAAAACGTCTAAACTTTTTCAAGTTATCACATGATGAGTTGCCGGACATCATTGCTTACAGTGAGCAAAACAACTGGTTATATTTAATTGAAGCGGTACATAGTTCAGGTCCAATGTCTGAAATTAGGGTGCACGAACTAAAAAAGTTGCTTAAAGATTGTAAAGCCGAATTGATTTTCGTTACAGCTTTCCTGACAAGAGCAGACTTCCGAAAGTGGGTAATGAACATTGCTTGGGAGACAGAAGTTTGGATTGCCGATAACCCCGACCACCTTATTCATTTCAACGGACATAAGTTCTTGGGTTCACACAAATAGCTGACAATAGAAACCTGTGCTGATCGCACCAACCATCTGCCTCCAACTCCGTCTTCGAACTAAGGTGGGCATTTACACTCTCGCCCAGAGGGGAATGTTTGCCGGAGGAAAAATGCATCTGAGAAATCGGTCTATCTTTGAACCCTTAAAAATTTCGATACACTATGTCGCTGCAACAACAAATAGAAGCCGCTTATCAAAACAGGGAATTATTAAAAGAAGAATCTTACCAACAGGCGGTGCGGGAGGTGATAGAAGCGGTAGATAAAGGAAAGCTGCGGGTGGCTATGCCTACTGCAAATGGATGGGAAGTGCAGCAATGGGTGAAGCAGGCAATCTTGCTATACTTCGGTATTCAGCCCATGCAAACCTGGACGATGGAGCCGTTTGAGTTTTATGATAAAATGCTTTTGAAGAAAGATTACGCAGGCTTGGGTGTGCGTGCTGTGCCTCATGCGGTGGCGCGATATGGTGCTTTTATTGGAAGAAATGTGGTGTTGATGCCTTCTTATGTAAACATCGGTGCGTATGTGGACGAAGGAACGATGGTAGATACCTGGGCTACTGTTGGTTCTTGCGCACAAATAGGTAAAGGTGTGCACCTGAGCGGGGGCGTAGGAATAGGTGGTGTGCTGGAACCGTTGCAGGCATCGCCGGTAATAGTGGAAGACGGAGCTTTTATTGGTTCAAGGTGCATAGTGGTGGAAGGTGTGGTGGTGGAAAAGGAAGCAGTGCTGGGAGCAAACGTAGTGCTTACTCAGTCAACCAAGATCATAGATGTAAGTGGCAGCGAGCCGATGGAATATAAAGGTCGTGTTCCTGCAAGAAGCGTGGTGATACCAGGAAGCTATACCAAGAAATTTCCTGCTGGTGATTATCAGGTAAGTTGTGCGCTTATTATCGGAGAGCGAAAGCCATCTACAGATTTGAAAACGAGTTTGAACGACGCACTGCGTGAATTCAACATTTCGGTATAATATTTTAACGAAGGGAGTTTTATTGTTATGATGAGCGTTTTGTTACAGATAAATCTTCAGTACATAGAGGAGCAATTAGGCAACGAGAGAATATCCAACATACTATGGTGCGTAGGTATTGTATTGGCAACCCTATTGTTGAAACGCCCGCTTTCTATTTTACTTGCGAAGCTCAGTTGCAGTGTTGCTAATAAATTCAGCGATAAGAAACACGGAAAAATGTTTCAGGAGCTAATAGTAAAGCCGTTGGAGTTATTGCTGCAAACGTTCCTGTATTATGTAGCCATCAACCAACTAAGCATTTTCCTCAATCAGGTTATTTTCCGCAGGCGGCAGGGAAAAGAATTGATTGAAATTCGCATCAGTGATGTAGCAGATAAGATATTTATGCTGCTGCTCATCCTGTTCTTTGTGCTGGTGGTTTCGCGCATTATTGATTTTATTTTTCGGGTGCTGTTAGATAAGGCGCTTACAGAAGACGACCGTGATAAAGAACAACTCTTTCCCCTCGTAAAAGAAATCGTAAAGATACTTTTATGGACTATCGGATTGTTTTGGATACTAGGCTCTGTGTTTGCCGTAAATATTCCAGCCCTTATTACCGGCTTAGGAATTGGCGGTGTGGCTATAGCATTAGCAGCAAAAGAAAGCGTAGAAAATTTCTTTGCAGCATTCACTATTCTTACCGATAAACCTTTTCAAACAGGCGATGTAGTAAAGCTTGGCAATCTGGAAGGAGCAGTAGAACGTATTGGCTTTCGCAGCACAAGACTACGCAACGGAGACGGCTCTCTCTACATTATTCCTAACAAAAAACTCGTAAATGAAAACCTTGAAAACCTAACCCAACGCGATACCAGAAAAGTACGCGTAGTATTCAACCTCAAATACAATATTGCACACGAGAAGCTACAGCAGTTAATCTCCGATCTTAAAACAATGATCCAAAATACCCTACACGTAACAGCACCCGTAAACGTATTGCTCGAAACATTTGGCGAAGCCAGCTTCCAACTTTCTGTCAACTACTTCCTACCCGAGCCACTTGCCGAAGGCGCAAATGCAGATGCTATAAAACAAGAAATAAACCTAAAAGCATTTCAAACCATAGCCCAATACACCACACCTACACCAGCTATCCCGACACCCACGCAACAAGAAAAAGAAGACGAAGAAACACCCGACACAGAAAACTAACCACCATCACAGCAGCAACACCGTAAGTATATAATCCGCCAGCAAAATCATTATACAACTCACCACCACCGCAGTAGTAGATGCCCTCCCAATCTCCAGCGCACCACCCTTCACATGATACCCATAATACGCCGGCACCGTAGACAATATAAACGCAAACGTAAAAGCCTTCACCATCGCAAAGAAAATATTATAAGGCACAAAACCCTGCACCAAACCCTGGTGAAACTGCTCCCGCGACAATATACTCGAAAACATACCCGCTATATACCCACCCCATATACTCACCGCTATACTTATTATTATCAGGCAAGGCACCATTATCATCGCAGCAATAATCTTGGGCAGCACCAAATACGTCTTCGTATTTATACCCATAATCTCCAGCGCATCTATCTGCTCACTCACCCGCATATTCCCCAGTTCCGACGCTATCTTCGACCCCACCACACCAGCCAGCACTATACAAATCACCGTAGGCGACAATTCCAATATAGAGCTATCCCGCACTATACCCGCTATCACCGGCTTAGGCACCAGCGGGCTTACCAACTGATACGCCGTCTGCACCGTCAGCACCATACCCAAAAACAAAGAAATAATCAACACAATAGGCAACGACCGTATCCCTATATCATTGCACTGCTCCATAAACTCCTTCCAATACACTTGTGCATTTTCCGGCCGCGCTATGGAGCCTTTCAACATTAGCACCGCACGCCCAAAATGTTCTAATACATTCCTCATAACTTCAAAATTAGCAAACTAAAAACTGTACCACACCCCCTACTATTTCTTTTTTGGCCGCCGGCAGCTTTGCTACTATCAGGCCGCCGTTGTGTCACTCCCTTGTACGCCATCTTTCCTATTCAGCTTTTCCCCTGCTCACCCACCCCCCCGCCACCGCACATACCCACCGCACACCCCCTCCCGGAGGGGCAACATCCTCCCCCGCCTCAAT
>CALMWT010000070.1 GCA_937870855.1 uncultured Taibaiella sp. | reverse complement strand
AGAAGAGCGCTTATGTCGAACATGGCTTGTAATCTTATAGAGCACAAGCGTATTGTAACTACACTTGCAAAGGCAAAAGCTTTGCGTGTGTATGCAGAACCGTTGATCACTCGTTCTAAGGATGATAGTATGCACAACCGTCGTGTAGTGTTTAGCTATCTGCAAAACAAGGAAGCGATCAAAGAATTATTTGGTGTAATTGGCGATAAAGTGGCTAACCGCCCCGGTGGTTACACTCGTATCATCAAGTTGCAGCCACGTATGGGCGATGCAGCAGAAATGGCAATGATCGAATTGGTTGACTTCAACGAGATCTACGGTAAGGATACAAAAGATGCCGGTGCTAAGAAAACTCGTCGTAGCCGTCGTGCTGCTGGTACTAAGAAAGCTGAAACCACTACTGTAGCTGCTGAAGAAACAACAACTGAAACTGTTGCGGATGCTCCTGCATCAGAAGCAATTGTTGTAACTGAAGAACCAACAACGCCGGAAGCCTCTGCACCAGAAGCAACCGCTGAGGACACTAACGAAGAGCCTAAAGCATAATCGTAGTTTCAATAATTGTAGAGTCATGGCTTTTAGCTGTGACTCTATTCTTTTATTTATTACCTTGAAAAACCTTTTAAATCGTACACGCACATGTCATTCAGAATAGGACAGGGAATAGATTTCCATCAACTTGTAGCAGGAAGAGATTTGATACTTGGCGGTGTGAAAATTCCACACACCAAAGGGTGCCTCGGTCACTCGGATGCTGATGTGTTGCTACATGCTATTTGCGATGCCTTACTTGGAGCGGTAGGCTTGGGAGACATAGGTGTTCATTTTCCTGATACTGATGTTGCTTACAAAAACATAGACAGCAAGGTGCTCTTAAGAAGGAGTTACAATATGGTTCGTGAAAAGGGATTTTGGCTGGTAAATATTGATAGCACATTATTACTACAGGCTCCTAAAGTCAAGCCTTACATTTCGCAGATGCAGGAAACCATTTCGCGCATTGTTCATCTTTCTCCTGAGGATGTTTCCATCAAAGCCACTACTGCAGAAGGATTGAGTTTTATTGGAAGGGAAGAAGGAGTGGTAGCCCTGGCAAATATTCTGCTGCAAAAATATTGAGGCGAGACTTCCTGCCTCGCCAATTTGAAACTAAATAAAATTATAGTGCGTTGGTCGTAGGATTCGGACTGTAAGCCATCTCTTCCGATTCATCGAGTATCGTCAAAATACGACTGCGCACATCCTCCGGCAAACCATCAATATCCTGTTCCAGATAATCGCGCAAATCATCGAGTCGGGTAATAGCACGCCCGGTAAGGCGATTAAACCTATCTTTTATTTTGTTCGCAGAGTTTGCCAGATTTTCACGCGTGTTTATGCCTTTGTCTGGAGCTAACAATAAGCCAGCTACCAAACCTACAATGGCTCCTGCCAGAAACCGAGATGTACTCATAGGTGGTGTGATTTAAGTGTTTGGAAAAAAGGTTTAGAAAATCTTTCGGATGAGGAAAAGCACAAGGGCAATGATTCCAACAACCAGAATAATGCCTACCCACATTCCGGCTTTAAAAATATCGCCAATTAATTCGCAACTGCTTAAACTGAGTATTACAGTCAATGCGAGTAAGAGTGGAAAAAGAGAATATCGTTTCATAAAATTTAGTTTTTCGTCATTATTCTGGATGCAAAATCATGCCACAATGGATGAGCTGGCATTCCTAAAAAACAAAAGCCGGAATCTGAATCCGGCTTTTGAAAGTGTAAGTTTACATCGGTGAACTTGTTCCGCTCCAGGAGTTTCCTGTAGGGTTTTTGTCAGAGTCCGTGTGTCGTCCGTCTGTATTTTTGTTAACCATTTCGGTCAGTTTTTCTTTCCAAACACCGGCTTTGTCGCTCACATCTTTTTTCAGTTGTTTTCCTTTCGATGTTTTCAGAAATTGATTGGCGGCTAATGCGGCACCTGCAAGAAGCAATAGTTTTCCAAGTTTCATAGTTTGTATTTTTTAGTGAAATTTCTTAGCAGAATCATGCCATAGATTTTTCTTCCTTCACACCTTCTTCCACCACGGGTTTTAATTTCACTTTACTAAAACGCTCCATTTTGTGAAGAATAAAAAGGGAGAACACAAGCCAAACAATTCCGATAGCAAAGCCTGCAAGTACATCGCTGGCGTAGTGTACGCGCAGATAGACCCGACTGAAACCTATCAGAAATATAAGGATGATCAAAGCGGCAATGGTGGCAATTTTCAACGCACGAGTCTGAATGTATTTGTAGGCAAGGAAAATAAGCAAACCGTAGAAAGCGAAACTCATCATGGAGTGGCCGCTGGGAAAACTGTAGCCCAATGCGGGTTTTAACAAGGGAACTAAGGGGCGCTCTCGCGAAAAAATGTTTTTCAACAACAACATCATAGCGGTGCTACTAAGCGCTATAGCTGCCACTTTTATTGAATACCATTTGTGCTTTCTTACAAGAAGAAAATAGGCTGTGAGTAACAGATTTGCAGGAATGAGAAACTTATGCGTCCCCAAAAAGGTGATTGCCTGCATAGAAGAGGTGTGGAAGGGAGTTACAAAGCGAGATACTAATTCAAATACGCGGAAGTCAAAGAGTTCTTGTTTGTCAATAAAAATTTGTTTTACCAAGAAAGAAAAAAGCGCCAGCGACAATATAAAAAGTCCGATAATTAAGAGGAGTTGTATGGATAACAATCCAACCGAAGCTATCAGCTTCCGAATATGTACGCGTGTGCGGGCAAGCATAATTCACCGCATGTTGAAATCATGCCATCACTGCACACTACTGTAAAACACATCTTTCCGTGTATATCGAATTGTCTGTTTGTAGCCTGATGACATAGATGCCACGATTCCAGTCTTTTGCGTTTAATTGGAATGTGTTATCGCCGTCTTGCGCAGAGGTATTATGGGAAAATATTTGTCTTCCGGTAAGGTCAAAAACGGTAACTGTAACGTTCATAGACTTTGTGACATTAAAGTTTAGATAAACTACATCCTGCGCCGGATTTGGGTAAATATTTAGCGTTGATTTTTGCAGCGGAAAACTTCTTATATCGCTTATGGTCATCGCTCGTTTTACGGCAGCCATAGCATTTATTTTTCCGTATCCCCATGTATTGCTGCCTTGTGGCGGAATCACTCCGGTCTTTAAATCAAGGATGGCTGTTTGTGCTAATGCCAGTTGTACTTGCTGGGGCGTAAGGGAAGGATTTGTCTGCAACATAAGCGCAATAATTCCGGAAACTGCGGGCGAGGACATGGAAGTTCCCATAAGCATGGCATGAGCGTATTCACGACTGTTCTTAGGATCAGTAAATTTTTCTACCACATAGGAATAGGCACTGCCAGCGGTTATAAAATCAGAATCGTATGAATTCACTGCTGAGCCGATAGCCATTCCCGGCGCGGTGATGTCAGGTTTTATGCGTCCATCAGCGGTTGGGCCTTTGCTGCTAAAGCTGGCAATATTTCCGTTCTGTGAGGTTAATGCTAAAGTAACTGTACTGCCATCTATGTTTGTAAACGAGGGTCGGGAGATGTAGGCTCCAACCGTAATTGCAGATTTTGTACAGGCCATATCACCAATGGTCATGTTGCTGTTTCCATTCACTGCACCCGGAACACCATTACTTACAAAATTCGCATAGTAACCTGTCGTGTTCTGCACATAACCGCTCCACATATTTACAGTGCCGTTTGTGCCTTTTACACTAACCATTACATTTCCGCTTGCTTTACTATAGATGTCAAGAAACACTCTTGGCTTACCATTAAACTCCGCAGAAGAGGTGGAGACAACTGCATAAAGGGTATCACCGTTTGCATCGCGTGCATAAACAGGATGCACAAGATTATCCAAACAGAAATAGCCCGTACTGTCTATTGCTTGTGTACCATTGTAAAGGCTAAGTTGAACGCAAAAATTCTGTGAGGAATCGCCCCAGATATCTACCCAGGTTTTATTAGCGCCAAGTGCCGCATTGAATGTGGCAAAAGTCCGAACAAGAGTATCGGCTGCTGTGAAGGTTTTTTGAATGTGAATATTATTCGTCCCGTTGTTTCCCGCAGAAAGAGCAAATATTTTTCCCGCACCTGTAAGGTTATCACATGCCTGGCTAAACAGAGAAAGTCCATCATGCGAACCGATACTGCATCCCCAACTTAAATTGGCAATTGCAGGTTTGCCAACAGAAGCTGCATAAGAATAGATGTAGTTTAAAGCATCAATAATAGAAGTCATTCCCGTGCTTGTCCAGTCGCTGCTTGGTGGGGTAATGCTCACTAAAACTAAATCGGAAGCATCGGCCATTCCTCTGAATTTCTTATTGCCTGTACTTCCATATCCTGAACCTGCTGCAATTCCGGTAACATGTGCGCCATGCGATGTAGGCATATCATTTCCTTCATTCCACATGGTCATTGTATCTTTGATCTCGTTTCCGTAGGTAAGACCTGTGGGGGGTGTTCCTGCATTTGTCTGCTCCCAAATTCTTTTTACTCTGTAGCGTGCGCCTGTAGTATCGAATAAACTTGGATGACGATAATCGAAACCTGCATCTATTACGCCTACCACCACATTATCACCATGGTATGGGCTGGGAAGCGAACCAAGTCCTGCATGAACAGAATCAACTTTTGTCAAAATTCTTGCTGCATCTAGGGTGGGGTGTATGGGTTCGTCCAATTGTAAATATTCTATGCCGTTTATGAGACTAACAGAACGAAGCTTTGCAACGGGAATTTGGATGGTCCAGATATTTCCTGCTTTTGTCCCGGTTTTAACTCCAAGTGTGCGCATTGTTGCCTCATCAATTGTCGCATTCACTTTTATAAATGCACTCAGGTACGTTTCGCTGCCTATTTGTTTATAGATGTAATTGGGAGGAAGGCTATTGGGTTTTTGTTCGATTTGAAGAAGAAAAATTTTCGTGCGCGGAGATAGCTTAGCATGATGTTGCCCATGAACAATAAAAGTGCAAAGCAGAAAAAATATTGTAGTGAAATACCTCATAACCGTTGAATTGACACTCAAGATAAGGAGATATATAATTTCTTTACCTGAAGATTGGTATAAAAACAAAGGAGCCACGAATGCAGCTCCTCTTAAGTTTTTCGCAAAAAGCGTTTTTATTCTTTCGTATTGTCCGTATTTAAACTGCTGTAGCCAAGCCCCATATTATAAAGCATAAAAGCCCATTTATCTGCATGTTCCTGTATAATCATTGAAGTGGGTTTACCCGCACCATGACCAGCCTTTACATCTATTCGTATCAACACAGGATTTTCACAGCCTTGTGCTTCCTGCAAGGCTGCTGCAAATTTGAATGAGTGTGCAGGCACTACACGGTCGTCGTGGTCGGCAGTCATTACCATTGTAGCGGGGTAGCATGTTCCTTTCTTCGTATTGTGCACCGGCGAGTATTGGTATAAATAATCAAACATTTCTTTGTTATCATTAGCAGTGCCGTAATCGTAAGCCCAGCCTGCACCCGCCGTAAAAGTGTGATAACGCAACATATCTAAAACGCCCACTGCGGGAAAAGCCACACGGAAAAGTTCAGGGCGCTGCGTCATACATGCGCCCACAAGCAAGCCGCCATTTGATCCACCCGAAATAGCAAGATATTCCTTCGAGGTATATTTCTGTTCGATGAGGTATTCTGCTCCGGCAATAAAATCATCAAACACATTTTGCTTCTGCATTTTGGTGCCGCCATCGTGCCAGGTGTCGCCATATTCACCACCACCACGAATGTTTGCCACAGCATATATGCCACCGTTTTCCATAAATGCAAGATTGCTTACGCTAAAAGATGGTGTAAGACTAACATTAAATCCGCCATAGCCGTAAAGCATCAAAGGATTTTTTCCATCTAACTTGATTCCTTTTTTATGCGTTATAATCACCGGAATAGATGTTCCGTCTTTTGACGCATAGAACAATTGTGTGCTCGCATAGTTTGAAGGATCAAAATTAATTGCAGGTTTTTTATAAACACCCGACTTGCCCGTTGCTACATCGTACTTGAAAATTGTAGAAGGGTAAATGTAGGAGGTAAAAGAGAAGTAAATTTCTTTTTCTTCGCGCTTTCCGCTAAAGCCACCGGCAGTTCCCAATCCGGGTAAAACTATAGTTCGTTCTTTCTTTCCCGTCAGGTCGTATTGTTGCACCTCCGACACTGCATCTTTCAAATATTGCGCAAAAATCTTTCGACCAGCGGTGGTAACTGTGAGCGGAAATTGTGTTTGAGGAATAAGATCAGTCCAATTCTCGGGTTTAGGATTTGCGGCATCCACAGTTACCAATCGCCTGTTGGGCGCATCGTCGTTGGTAAGAATGTAGAGCTTACCATTTTCAGCATACACTATGTCTTGTTCGTTTGCAAAACCTGTAACTATCGGAATGATTGGCGCTTTGCTCATTGTAAGGTTCTGGAGATAAAGCTCATTGCCATAAGTAGCATTCGCAGCAGAGATCACTAAAAAGTTTTGATCTTCTGTTACGTACCCACCCACATAGCGGCGTGGTGTTTCCTCTCCGCCAAATATCAGCGCATCTTTGTTTTGCTTTGTGCCAAGTTTATGATAATACAATTTGTGGATCTGTGTTTTGCCGGATAGCTGACTTCCTTCCGCCGGTTTATCGTAGCTGCTGTAATAAAATCCGTCATTTCCTTTCCATGATAAGCCACTAAATTTTACATCAAAAAGCGTGTCGTCCACTTGCTTTTTGGTTTTCGTGTTTAGTATTATCACTTTGCGCCAGTCACTTCCCCCTTCCGAAATTTGAAATGCGCAGAGCGAACCATCTTTCGTGAAGCTAATGCCTGCCAAAGAGGTAGTTCCATCAGGAGAAAATTTGTTTGGATCTAAAAATACTTCGGGTTGTCCCCCAGTTTTTTGTCTGTATAGTACCGCCTGGTTTTGCAAGCCGTTGTTTTTGTAGAAATAAGTATATGCTCCCTCTTTAAAAGGCGCAGAATATTTTTCGTAGTTCCAGAGTTCTGTAAGGCGGTTTTTGATGGCGTCTCTAAAAGGTATTTGCGTCAAATAAGCATTAGTTACTTTGTTTTGACGGCTCACCCAGTCTGCTGTTTCAGCACTACGGTCATCTTCCAGCCAGCGGTAAGGATCGCTTATTTGTGTGCCGAAAAAATCATCTTTCTGATCTGATTTGTGTGTTTCAGGATATTGCCCTTTAAAAGCGCCGTGCTTTTGCGCATGTGTTGTCATTGCCAGTAGTAAAAGTGTAGTGCAGACTGTTGCTATTTTCATTGGAAGAATATTTGTGCCTGAGATTATGAAGCACCCGAGCAAAAGACTTGCCGGATATTTGCGAAGCTATAAAAATAAGCGGGCACAGGTTTATAGAAAAGAAAAAACCACAACAAAAATTGCCGTGGTTATTCCCTCTTGTCTGGGCAATTGTCCAGCTATTATCAGTCCGTATCCATGCTATCGCGCCCGCTATTGTCGTTCATCGCTTTTCTATTTTCTTCATTCTTTTTCCGTAGCTGTCCTCTCAATTCTTCGTCGAGTTGCTCATCTCTTCTGTTCATCACATTATCCCTGCGACTTTTTTCATTGTCCTTTCTTGTTGCGGGTCCTTTGCCGCTATCTCTTCCACTGTTCGTCATAGGTCAGGTTTTTGATAAAACATTTATTCAGTAAGGTAAAAACAAGTGTGCCACGCGCCGGCTTTGAAGTAGAAAGTTCATCCCGTTAGCAATTTATTAAAGTATGTATTTCGCGCTAAAGCAAAAGGCACGAATTTTTAAACGCGTGTACAATCAATAATAAACTATGGAAGCAGCAGCAATAAAGATCACGCGTAGAAAATTGAAACTTCTTGTCAACGATCACGAAAAAACTGCTGCTGCGGTGAATCTTATTTATGTAAATGATACGCAACCCGGGATTTTGCGCCTCAGCAAAGGCAACAGCTTTGTTTATAAGATTAAAAATAAGACCGTCACAGACTTTGATACTTTAGCCCGCATCAAAAGTCTGGTAATTCCGCCTGCATGGAAAAACGTATGGATTTGTGCGGATGAAAATGGTCATCTCCAGGCTACCGGCATAGATGTAAAAAATAGGAAGCAATACAAATACCATCCGCTTTGGAACAAACTTCGCAACCATACCAAGTTCTTCAACCTTCATGATTTTGGATTAGCACTACCTACGATGAGAGAGCGCTTGCAACAAGATTTGCGGAGGCAAGGCTTGCCACAAGAAAAAGTGCTGGCTGCGGTGGTATCACTAATGCAATGCACCTGCATAAGGATTGGCAATAGTTTTTATGAAAAAATGAACGGGTCTTTTGGATTGACAACACTTAAGGATCAACATGTAAAAATCAATGGACATTCGGTAAAGTTTAGCTTCAAAGGAAAGAAAGGAGTGTACCATGATATTACCATGAAGAGCAGAAAACTTGCAAGGATTGTTCAGGCTTGCAAAGACATTCCCGGAAAAGAATTGTTTCAATATTATGATGAGAAAGGTGACCGAAAAAGTATTGATAGCGGAATGGTGAATAATTACATCAGGCAGATAAGCGGTGGTAATTTTACTGCAAAAGATTTTAGAACCTGGGCCGGCTCATTGCATGCGCTGCGTGCTTTCCAGCAACTGGGGTACTGCGATACAGCAACTGAAACCAAACGAAAAGTTGTTGAAGCACTGGATATGGTGGCAAAGCAATTAAACAATACACGAACCGTGTGTAAGAAATACTATGTTCACCCGGCTTTGATAGAACTTTATAGCGATAAAAGTCTTGAAAAATTTTTTTCAAAAACGGAGTCTGAGAATTGCAGTCCACAAGAGACAGAACTCTCTTTCGAGGAAAAAATTTTATTGACGATTTTAACTACACATGGACATCAGGTTGTCGTGTAACTTAAGTTCATCACACTTTTAATAATCCACGGAAAGCTCTCGCAGCATAGTAAGATTGTGCACCGTTGTGATATACGAATACATGATCATAGCGGCGATCTGCAAAGAGCGCTCCACCCAGTTTGCGAATAGCAGGAGGAGTAAGAATCCAACTTGAGGTTTTCAAATCAAACTCGCCTAATTTTTGCAATTCCCGATATTGTTCTTCGGTTAGTATTTCAATACCCATTTCATTGGCTATGTCCATCGCGGTATTATCGGGTCGGTGTTCCTTCCTTGATTCCCATCCCTCCCGGTCGTAGCAAATACTTCTCCGTCCTTTAGGACTTTCGGCAGCACAATCATAAAAAACGTATTCGCCTTTATCAAAAGCTACAACATCCGGCTCGCCACCTGTTTGTTCCATCTCATTTAGCGACCATAGCTTTTCAGGAGCAGCTTCAAGTTTCGCCTGCACTTTTGCCCACTCAACGCCTTTGTGACGATTCATGTTTTTTTCAAAGCGCGTTTTTAATATGCCAAGCAATTCAGTCTGCTGTTTGGACGACAATACTTTTTTATTTGTTTTTGGCATGAACAGTTTTTTGATGAGGCCAAAATAGAGATACGATTAGAAAAAGCGTGTAAAGTTTCAAAACGAATACTATATTTTTTTCAGGATAATCCACATAAATAGCCGACCTTCACCGAAATCAACATTTTATTTTTTACAACAATTATGGGTAGATCGCAAGAAACTGCAGGAAAAAAGGAAAAAGAAAAAAACAAAGCAAAGCGAAAGAAAGAAAAAGAAGAGCGCAAAGAAGAACGCAAAGCCAATAGCAATAAAGGTAAGGGACTTGATGATATGCTTGCTTACCTTGACGAAAATGGCAACATCACCAATACGCCGCCTGATCCTAAAAGAAAGAAGGAAATCAATCTTGAAGACATACAACTCGGTGCTGCAAAACAAGAGCCAATTGACGAAGCAGATCTGATAAAAAATGGTCGGGTAACTTTTTACAACGAGGCAAAAGGTTTTGGTTTTATAAAAGAACAAAAAACCGGTGAAAGCATTTTTGTACATGCAAATTCGCTGGAAACACCGATCAAAGAAAATGATCGTGTGAGTTTTGAAACAGAGCAAGGTAAAAGAGGTCCGGTAGCAGTTAGGGTAAAAAAGATTTAAACCAAGCATTCAAGGTTTAACCTTCCCCTTCACAGAAATAAATTTTTTAGGTCAATATTTATCTTACCTTCGGGGAATTAATTCATTTTTTTATTTTAATTACAATGCAAGAAGGTACAGTAAAATTCTTCAACAGCACCAAAGGTTTTGGTTTTATTACTCCAGCTGATGGTAGTAAAGACATCTTCGTTCACGTTTCAGGTCTTCGCGATGAGATCCGTGATAACGACAGAGTTTCTTACGAAGTTCAAAATGGTCAAAAAGGTTTAAATGCAGTGAACGTTCGCGTTCTCTAAGCTTAATCATAGTTATCATTTCAGGCCTCGCATTTTTGCGGGGCTTTTTTTGTTTTTAGTGCTGCACAAAAAAAGCCGGTAGCGAAAAAGCCACCGACCAAATTGATTCTGTACTCCAAAATATCTTACCGCTTAATTTTGATTATGCTTAGTTTTTCCATCACACGCATGGCGTTATAACCCATGTCCCATTCAAACCATTTTGTAGCATTATTTGGTCGCGTTGGGTGCTTGTGATGATTGTTGTGATAAGCTTCTCCCCAAAAAAGAAAATCAAATGGCAAAATGTTCTTGGAAGTATTGTTCATTTTGAAGTTTTCGTAGCCAAAGCGATGTGCCCACCAGTTAACTGCAACTCCTTGCAATGGACTTATGGCAAGTGTAATTGGGAGAAATATGAATTGCCACCACTCAGTTACTAACAAAGAATAGATGAGGATATAAATACCTAACCAGGCAATGCGGGTAAAATAATTATGGGCAATTTTGTCGAATTCTTTCCATTCGGGCAGTCCCTTTTTGTACTTGCTATCAATGTGCGAATCGTCGAGAAACAGACTATAATAGTTGTTTCTGGTTTGCCACATCATCGTAAAAACGTTTGGCGTGTTATCTGGCGAATGCGGATCCTCAGGCGTATCTGTATGAGCATGATGCAGACGGTGCATAAGTCCATAAGTATAAGCACTGATGTAAGAGGATCCTTGGGTAATAAAGCAGCACACATGAAAAACCTTTTCCCACCCTTTGCTCATTGTAAATACACCGTGTGCAGCATATCGGTGGTGAAAAAGTGACTGGAAAAATAAAGATGCGTACCAGTGAATAATGATAAAAATTAGAATAGCCATGTTATAAACGAAGTGTTTTTTTGAAAAATTGTTTCTGAACTTTTTTGGGTGTTCCCAAACAGCCTTACGAAAATGGAGAGAAACACTCGATCAACGAAAAATATGAAAGGAAAGCTTAAATGGCTAAGGTTAAAACGAGATGTGTTTTTTTTCGACAACTAAAACTAACCTTGCCTGTTAAAGATACCACTAAAATCATACCCTTTGGGATTTAATTATTGGTCGGTACTATTTAAAATTGAGATTCCTATTGCAATAGCTGCGCTTGCTGTATCAAATTTGGTGGAACTGTAAGTCCGCGGCGTTGCATATTGCTGATGTGATTGAGGGCTTTGTCTTTTTTATTTGTGCCAAGGTAAAGCAACAACAAATTGTTGTTAGCTGCACTGTTCATCGAATCTCTGGTCAGGTATCTTTCAAGGTGTTTTTGCGCACCATCCTTGTTGTCTTTTTGATAATCAACTTGAGCCAGATAAAAGTCACACTCGAAATAATCTGAAATCTCTTGTTCCTTCAGAAAATACTTTTCTGATGCCAATACTGAATCCTGATTTTGGAGCATCACGCCATAATAGTAGTTCAGGTACTTTTCATTTGGATTCAACTGATATGCTCTGCGCATAAGTGCATAACCTTGCTGCTTGTCTTCCACACGTGCACCGTACATCATCAGAGCATAAGCAGAATGCGGAGATGTGTTCGATGCTTGAGACCAAAAACTGAGTGGGTCTTTGAAATTCTGTTGATGACGATAGTTGATGAAAGCATATAAAACTACAATGCTCGTAACTATGTAAAGTTTCTTAGCTCCGGCCAATTTATTTTTAAAGATTACCGACTGCGAAAGCACAAGCAGAATGCCGATGATGGGCAGGTAAAGCCGGTGCTCAAACGTTTGTTCGTTGAGGTTGTTTGGAACAAAAAGAACCGGTATCAGAAAGACAATAAAAAACAAAACCCCGCCGATAATCAGACGAGTATTTTTATTCGAAGCGAAGAAAAGTAAGGCTGCTAAAATCACCAAAGCCGCGATGCCGAAATAATAAGAGGTGTCCTGCTGAATAGGAAATACACTGAGATTAAATGGAAGAAAAATTTTGCCAAGATATTGAATGAGCAATGGCAGGCGATGTGCAAAATCATCAAGCATTTGAGAGGGCACTAACATTTGCTGTTTTAAAGTAGCGGTAGAACGTGCTACGAAATAGATACCAATTGTAGCAAACCAAACCACATATTGAACAAGCAGTGTTTTTTCTTTCCAGTTATTCTTCAACACAATTACCAACAAAACAAAAGCCGAAGCAGAAGCGAATAATGCAGTCTCTTTTGTAAAAACAGCAGCTATCAGACATAGGGTTGATATGATCAGCGACAAAAGTTTTTTTGAATGGGTGTAGTCAATTGCTGTAATCAGAAACGGCAGCACAAACACCGACATCAAAGTATCGTTTCGTCCGGGTATCCACACTACTGCCTGCGATAAAACAGGATGTACTGCAAACACAAGCGCAAGAAGAAAGGCGGTGAGTTTCTCCACACCAATTTTCAGAAGAAGTTTAAATACAAACACGGTGCTTAAAACGTGTAATAGGAGATTTACCAATCGGTAACCGGAAATTTCCTGCTCACTGATCTGATAGTTTAGGATCATAGAATTCAGAAACAGCGGGCGATAGTAAGTATCGTTGGTTGCGTCAAATACGCCACGTTTGAAAGAGGTCCACAGGTTGGAAAGATCTTCGTTGTAAAGATGTAATTCCCTGATAAAGATAGAATCGTCAAGCTCTGTGAAACCAAACTGAAGCGTGGGGAAATACAATATAAAACAGGCGGCTATCAACCAAAGTAAAGGCTGCGGTATGGTGCGTTTTTTCTTCGGAACATCAGTAACCGGTACTTGCCCGCCCGCTTTCTTTTTCTCTTTCATTTTTCTAAAAACTGTAGGTTGGAAAAATAGTGAAGTGGGTACTTCTTTACAACTATGTTATCCAAGGGCAACATCCAAAATCATCATCACCAAAAAACCACCAATGAATCCGAGTACTGCTACATCCGTGTATTTATCTCTTTGCGTTTCCGGAATCACTTCCTCCACCACTACATAGATCATAGCACCCGCTGCAAATGCAAGTGCAAAAGGTAATAATGGTTGCACATACAAAACCGCCACAGCACCAATAACCCCCGCCACAGGTTCTACAATTGCAGATAATTGTCCGTACCAAAAACTTTTAAATCTCCCAACTCCATGTCTGCGGAGTGGCATGGCAACAGCTATTCCTTCCGGAAAATTCTGAATACCAATTCCGAACGCCAGTGCAATAGCGCCAGCTATGGAAGCATCGGGTAATCCCGCTGCAGCAGCACCAAATAAAACACCAACCGCCAATCCTTCCGGGATATTGTGCATGGTAATGGCAAGAATAAGAAGGGTAGTGCGGTGCCATTGCTTTTTTGGACCTTCTTGTTCGTCCATTCCGAAATTGATGTGGAGGTGTGGTGTAAACTTATCGAGGCAAAAGATAAACATTGCGCCCACGAAAAAACCTACAGCGGCAGGCATCCAAATCATAGTGGGATACAGACGTTCCGACATTTCAATTGCAGGATTCAGCAAACTCCAAAAGCTTGCAGCCACCATTACGCCCCCGGTAAATCCCAGCATACCATCTAAAACACCGCGATGCAGTGATTTAAATAAAAACACCAGCGATGCTCCCGCAGCAGTGAGTAGCCATGTGAATGTGGTAGCAAGTAAAGCACTATAAATTGGGCCTATGCTTATCAGGTATTCTTCGAGTGCCTTCATTCACCAAATTTTTTTGAACCGGACAAATCTAAAAATTGCCAATCAAATTGTTTTCTTCAATTTTCGCAAACGATGCTTTTGTATATTGCCGCCCGTTATGAGCAAAGAGATTGTTGTAAGCGGCATTCGTTCTACCGGGTATCTGCACTTGGGAAATTACTTCGGCGCAATGAAGAACTATGTGAAGATGCAGGACAGCTATGACTGCTATTTTTTTGTGGCAGATTATCATTCCCTCACTACTCACCCCGATCCAAAAGATTTAAAGGCAAATGTATTTCGGGTAGTGGCTGAAAATATAGCAAGCGGACTCGATCCTGAAAAGGTTGCTTTGTATGCTCAAAGCGACTTGCCGGAAATACCGGAATTGTACCTGATGCTAAATATGATGGCATATAAGGGTGAGCTTGAAAAAGTACCGACTTTTAAAGACAAAGTAAGATCGCAGCCCAATAATGTAAATGCGGGTTTGCTTACTTATCCTGTATTGATGGCGGCCGATATTCTGATACATCGTGCGGTGAAAGTGCCGGTAGGAAAAGATCAGGAGCAACATTTGGAAATGGCGCGCAACTTTGCACAACGTTTCAATGGCAGATATGGACAATGGTTTCCAGAGCCTGTGCCTTTCAATTTTGGAAATGAATTGGTGAAAGTGCCAAGCCTTGATGGCGAAGGGAAAATGAGCAAAAGCGAGAACGGAAACGCCACGCTTTACCTTGCAGATGATGATGATCTTATTCGTAAGAAAGTGATGAAAACAAAAACCGATGGTGGCCCAATTGAACCTAACAGCGAAATGCCGCCGTATATCCAGAACATTTTTTTATTGATGGAACTTGTTTCGTCTCCTGAAATTGTAACCACTTACCGAAACGCGTATAACACTTGCACTATTCGATATGGCGATATGAAAAAGCAACTTGCCGAAGACATGATCGCCTTCATAAAACCAATACGCGAAAAGGCTGCTGCTTTGCAAAGTGATGAACAATTGCTTAGAAAAATTTTAAAAGACGGTGCAGAAAAAGCCAGGGAAAGCGCATCAAAAACAATTGCAGGCGCAAGAAAGCTGATCGGGATAAATTATTACTAAGTCTTTTTGAGTAAAACCGGTGAGCCAATGGATATTTTTCCATTCAAGCATTATATTGTGTACGCCTAAGAATTGCTCATGCCGAAATCTAACATCAAACACATAGCCGTTGCGGGAAATATAGGCGCAGGCAAAACCACACTTACTACTATGCTGGCGAAGCACTATAAGTGGCAGCCGCATTTTGAAGACGTTGATCATAATCCTTATCTCGTAGATTTTTATGAAGACATGCACCGTTGGTCGTTCAATTTGCAGGTGTATTTTCTGAACACACGTTTAAAGCAACTGACCGAAATACGCAAAGGCAAGAATACCGTAATTCAAGACCGAACCATTTATGAAGATGCGCACATTTTCGCACCCAATCTTTACGAAATGGGTTTGATGACCGCGCGCGATTTTGAAAACTATGCCTCCTTTTTCAACACGCTTAAAAGCTTAATCAGTCCTCCTGACTTGCTCATTTATTTAAAAGCTTCCATTCCTAAACTGGTAGATAATATCCAGAAAAGAGGAAGAGAATATGAAGAAAATATCCGGTTAGATTACCTGAAAAAACTAAATGAATTTTACAACCGCTGGATAGAAAAGTATAAAGATGGTCCACTGTTGATAGTGGAGGTTGATAATATAGATTTCGCCAGCAACGATGAAGATTTTGCGGAAGTGGTAAAGAGGATAGACGCTCAGATTTACGGCTTGTTTTAGTTTGTAACATTTTTTCAGACTCAGTTGTTTCCATAAAAAAGTGCCGCCAAACATTGTACAATGAAGCGTATTTGCTACTTAACGCTCCTTTCATTTTTACTTCCTCTTGTGGTATTCGCAGGTGTGCTCAAAGGAAAAATAACTGATCTAAAAGGTGAGGCTTTACCTTTCGCCACCGTGTATGTTTACGGCACTACCATCGGAACAAGCGCCAATGCGCAGGGCGATTACCAGCTTACATTACCCTCTGGCAGTTATAAAATTGCTTGTCAATACATAGGCTTCAAACAAAGTAGTACCACTATTACCATCGGTGAAACTGAAGTGCTGCAACACAATTTCAGTCTCGAAGACCAGGGTTTGCAAATGAAGGAACATGTGGTGAAAGCAAGTGAAGATCCTGCGGTGTATATAATGCGAAAAGCTATCGGCAAACGAAAATTTCATGCAGATCAGATCAATGCTTTTCAAACCGGTATTTATCTCAAAGCAGTTTTGAAAACGAGAGAAGCGCCTGATAAAATTTTAGGTCAAAAAGTACAGAAAGAAGAAGTAGGACTGGATAGCAACGGAAAGGGAATAGTAATGTTGTTTGAGCAAATTGCTACCTACTACAGGCAACATGGAAAGGAGCGTACCGTTATTCATTCTGTAAGGGAAAGTGGCGACCCCAACGGCATGGGTGTTCCGCAGTTTCCTGATGTGATTGGCTTTTACGAAAACAATGTTCACATCTCCAGCCAGTTAAATCCGCGTGGGTTTATTTCTCCTTTGAATGATTTTGCTTTCAACTTTTATAAGTTCAAACTACTGGGCGATTTTACCGAAGGAGGTAAGACAATTTATAAGATTAAAGTAACACCCAGGCGACTGTACGAGCCATTATTCAATGGAGATATTTATATCGTTGACGAAGACTGGTCTATCCACAGCCTGGATCTTACCACTACCAAAAAATCGAGTATGGAGCTGTTAGATACGCTGCGCATTGCACAAGTGTATCTTCCGCTCAAGCCCGATTTATGGGTTATCAAACAACAGGTATTGTATCCTGCACTCAAAATTTTCGGGTTCGACTTTGGTGGTTCGTTTGTTACTGTTTACAACAATCAAAAAGTTAATGAGCCTGCACCCGATTCTATCTTCAACAAAAAAGTAATAAGCGAATACGATGCTGGCGCAAATAAAAAAGATACTACCTACTGGGCTGCCGCACGCCCCGTGCCGCTACTGGATGATGAGCACAACGATTACTTTGAAAAAGATAGCCTGCGCTTAAAGTTTGAAGACCCAAAGTACAAAGACTCTATGCGCCGCAGAGCCAACAGATTTAAGCCAGGGTCTTTGCTTTTGAATGGCTATAGTTTTAACGGAAGAAATGATAAGTTTCACCTGCGAACCAATGCACTGCTTACCGGTTTGGTAAACTACAATACCATTGAAGGAGTAAACGTCGCCCCCAAATTTTTTACCCGTTTCAAAATAGATAGTACGCACTCGCTACAAGGCGTGTTTGCGCTGCGATACGGTTTTGAAAATGCGCATTTCAATGCCATGGGGAGGATTAACTACATCAATCAGAAAAAAGACTGGGTGGGTAAATACTGGTCGGTGGGGGTAGAAGCCGGAAAGTATGTGTTTCAATTCAACCCAAACAACCCCCTCGATGCTTTATACAATACCATCTCCACTTTATTCTACCGCCGCAACTATTTGAAGCTTTATGAACGCTGGAACGGATACCTTCACTGTGCCAAAAACCACGGTACCGGCTTTTGGTGGAATGCCAAAGTAGGTTTTCAGCAGCGCATACCCCTCACCAATACCACCAATTTCAGTTTTGCAAAAGAAACCGCCGGAGGCTTTACCGAAAACATGCCCCCAGAGTTTAAAGCCTACAAATGGGAGCAGCACAATGCCGTTACCGCAAAGCTTTCCCTCTCTTACCAGCCCGGCTACACCTACGTAAAATACCCCGAATACATGCAGCCAAACAGAAGCCGCCTCCCCACTTTTACCCTCAGCTATGAAAAAGGAATGCCCAATCTTTTGGATAGCAAGGTGGACTTCGACAAGTGGCGCTTTGCCGTGCGCGATGATGTGGGCTTGAAAATGCTGGGAACTTTTGCATACAACATAGGAACAGGCGGCTTTTTGAACACGCGCTACGTAAACATCCCCGATCTTAACCATATAAACGGCAACCAGCTAACCCTTGCATCGCCCTACCTCGAAAGTTTTCAACTGGCTCCCTACTATACTTACAGCAACAGCGCAGCGCTCTATGGCGAAGCGCATGTAGAGTGGTATCTTAAAGGATTTTTGACGAATAAGATACCACTGCTCCGGCAGCTAAGGTGGTATTTGGTGACGGGGGCAAATGCCTACTACGTGAGCGAAAACCTTTACCACACCGAGGCCTTCGTAGGAATAGATAATGTGGGCTACGAAAAGTTTAGAATTTTTCGCATAGACTTTGTTCAATCCTGGAACAGCTTTAACCTGCCCGCATCTGCAATCCGTATAGGCCTAAGCACAGGTAGCATTATAAAAGTAATCCTGGGCGACCGCATCGGCGAGTGGTAAGGCGGTATTTCATCTTATAGTTTTCCTCATTCAAACTTTTGTATCCCCGCCGCGCGGCTTAGCGTGGGCTTCGGAGCATTGACAATGTGCTTCGGAGCATCGTCAATGTGCTTCGGAGCATCGTCAATGTGCTTCGGAGCATCGTCAACTGACATCGCGGCAGTGAGCATTGGCTTCGGAGCATTGAGCATACGCTTCGGAGATGCTCCGAAGCACACAGTAAGTGGTGCGAAGCGAGCTGGAAGTTTGCCGAAGGCGATAAAAAGTTTTCCGAAGGCAGGAGAAAGTTTGCCGAAGGCGATAAAAATCTTTGCGAAAGGGGTAGTAAACGCCGCGAGTGCCACGCTAAGCTGCGCGCCGCAGATGCTAAATGGTGCGAAGGAGATAGGCATTGAGGAAATAAATATAGAAAATGCGCCGCCGCAGGCAATAATGGTGGGGAAAGAGACGATAAACGCAGTAATACATTTGCTATCTTAGCCCCTCATTTCACCCAAAATAATTTTTACGTTTATGCAATACACCGCCGGTCAAGTAGCAGCGCTTTTAAAAGGAGAAATTGAAGGCAACCCCGATGTGGTGGTCAGCAAGCTATCGAGAATAGAGGAGGGCACGCCAGGGTCTATATCTTTTTTGGCAAATCCGCTGTATTTGCAGCATGTATATAATACGGCGGCTTCGGTGGTAATAATCAGTAATGCGTTTACGCTCACGGCTCCGGTTTCTTGTACGCTTATAAAAGTGCCCAGTGCCGATATTGCGTTTCAGCAACTGTTGGAAATGTATAATCAGGTAAAGTTGAACAAAACGGGTATATCTGCTAAGGCAGAAATATCGGAAAGTGCTACGCTGGGCGAAAATGTGTATGCAGGTGCATTTGCATTTGTGGGCGATAATGTGCGCATTGGCAACAATGTGAAGATTTATCCGCAGGTATATATTGGCGACAATGCAATGATAGGGGATAATACTACGCTTTTAGCGGGGGTAAAAATCTATTCGGAAACGGTGGTGGGTAACAACTGTATTATTCATTCCGGCACGGTAATAGGCAGCGATGGTTTCCGCTTCAACCCCGAAAACGACCACAAAAAAGTGCCGCAAATAGGCAATGTGGTGATAGAAGACGATGTGGAAATAGGCGCAAACTGTGCTATAGACAGGGCTACGCTCGGCTCTACCATTCTTCGCAAAGGAGTAAAGTTTGACAATCTGATACACATAGCCCACAATGTGGAAGTAGGGGAAAATACTTACATAGCTGCGCATGGGGTTATTGCGGGTTCTACGAAGGTGGGGAAGAACTGCATGTTTAGCGGTCAGGTGGGCATAGTGGGTCATCTTCAAATAGCCGACAAGACTATTATTACCGCGCAGTCTGGCATTTCAAAAAGCATTACCAAGCCTGGAGAAGTGTATATGGGTTCACCTGCCTTCGATGCTAATAAATATCGCAAAGCCTACATCCACTTCCGCAACCTCGATGGGTTGGCACAGAGAGTCACCCGGCTGGAGCAGCAGCAGAAAGAAAAAGAAACGGCAGGAAACTGAGTTATTGCTTTTTTGGGGGAAGATCGAATGCAACAGCATCGTGCTCGAAATGCCCTTTGTGGGAAGCATCGCAAAATGGTTTGTTTTTCGACATGCCGCAGCGACACAGGGAAACGGTAGTACGTCCGTTCAGGTCATATTGCTTACCCTCTTTGTCCACTATTTCAAAATCTCCTTCTATGCGAAGGGAGCCATTGCTTAATACGGTAATTTTTGTTGCTGCCATGTTGGGTGGTTTTTGTGGTAATAAGTTCTGAAGTTTAATAGTGCAGCATCCAGCCAATCTTTTCTGCTACTTTGTCTGCATTGGGTAGCATGGCTGCTTCCAGTCCCATGTTCATAGGCACGGCGGGAAGGTTGAGTGCGCCCATGGTTTGCACGGGTGCGTCGAGTTGGTAAAAACATTGTTGCGCTATCCGTCCTGCAAGGGCTTCACAAAAGGAATTACGGAGTTGCTCTTCTGTAAGTACCAGGCATTTGCCGTGGCGTTTTACGGTATCGAAGATTAGTTCTTCATCCAGCGGATAAATGGTTCTGATATCTATCACCTCTACCTGACCAGGGTATTGTTTGGCAGCATTTTTCGCCCAATACACGCCCATACCATAGGTGATGATGCAGATAGATGCGCCGTTGTCTATATTTTCTTCGGTTGCTTGCAATACTGATGCGCCTTTGCCGAGGGGTAAAATATAATCGCGTTCAGGTTCTATGGTTTTTGCCTCGTCGGTGCCGGGCACTTTGCTCCAGTAAAGCCCTTTGTGCTCCAGCATTATTACGGGGTTAGGGTCATGGAAAGCGGCCTTCATCAACCCCTTCAGATCGGCTGCGTTGCTTGGGTAAACGATTTTAATTCCTTTGATGGTAGCAAGCGTACTTTCCACGCTTCCGCTATGATATGGGCCGCCCCCGCCATACGCACCAATAGGCACACGCACTATACACGATACTGGAAATTTACCACAGCTCAGATAACATGATTTGCTGATTTCGGTAACGAGCTGATTAATGCCGGGATAAATGTAATCTGCGAATTGTACTTCCACTATTGGTTTCAATCCGACAGCACTCATACCCACTGT
>CALMWT010000069.1 GCA_937870855.1 uncultured Taibaiella sp. | reverse complement strand
AAACATCCGTCATACTGTATTCATAGCTGGCAACGACCCAATCGCAACAGCCCTGATCCGCAGCTACCTCAAGCCGCCTCTTGTTTTTGCAGGCAGTTGCACAGACACTTCTATGTTGCAAGAGCTACAATTGCCCGACGAACCGCCCTCGGTGGTAGTGCTGGTATCGGGCGAGGCGGATGCCGTTCTTGCCGATTTACAACGCATGAAAAGCGTGTTTCCTCACGCACACCTTCTGGGATTTCGCCAAACTGCAAAGGATGAAGGTGCAACGTACCTGCTGCGTGCAGGTGTAAATGGCTACGTAACCCATCAGGAACTTGAGGCGCTGCCAGTGGCACTGCTTACCATAGCCGAAACGGGCTATTACCTGAATACACTGCTACTGGAAGTGATAAGGGGAGAATGGCTTGATGTGAAACCGAAGCGCAAAGACATACGTGAACTAAGAGCAGTGCTAAGCGAAGAAGAGTACAAACTGGTAACAACATTGCTCGAAGACCCGGAACTGACAAATGTAAAGCTGGGTGAAAAGCTATGTAAAAGCCCGAGTACTATAGAGAAAATGTATGTGCGCATCTATCAGCGGCTGGGTGTGGAGAATCGCACTGCCCTGTTGAAACTGCTGAGGCAATATACCCTACCACCGAAAGCTAACATGGTAGAATATGCGCTGAATATTGGGGGATAAGCAATAGTTGCTGTTACTAAAAAGACTGCATCCCAAATTTTCGCTTTTTAAAAATACATTCATACCGATGGGCTACACCCATCGTTAATAAATTTCGCCCTTTCAGGGCTTATCTTCAGCGAAAAATTGGGATGCACCCAAAAAAAGACTGCACCCGAAGGTGCAGTCTCTCTGTTTTATAAATAATTGCGTGTGTAGGCCTGTCCGCACTACCTTGCCAGCATCAGCATTTTGCGGGCAGTGTTATTACCGGCAGCAACGTGAACAAAGTAGTTGCCCGCTGCAAGTTTGCTCGTATTGATTTGAAATAAAGACTGCGCCTCGCGGAACTGTTCGTGATACACCAGCTTTCCCGTTGCATCGTAAATATTGATGACGGTTGAAGCAGCTTTCCAACTTTCAGACACAGCTACAAAAACATGTTGCGATGCCGGATTGGGATATACTTTGATGTCGCCATCATTCTGCTGTTCAAACACTACGAGCCTTGTGCCTGTGTATTCATAGCTGCCATCCTTTTTCCAGACTTTCAGCCGGTAGTAATTATGACCTGATAGCGGTGCAACATCATCGAAACGATATTTTTTATTTGCGGAATAATTCTGCGCCACTGCACCTGTGTATTTAAAAACAACAGCCTCCGCGCTTCTTTCCACATCAAACTTTACTACACCATCATCATCACCCATTTCCCAGGATAGAAGAGCGATCTTATCTTTTCTTTCCGCATCGAATTGCAAAAAGCTAATGGGCAATGGAGAAAGAGGATGATAAGTGCTTGCCCAGCCGTCACCACCGCCGCCTTTGAAGGCATTGTCTGCGTAAGTTTGGGAGTAGTTGTTGCTATTCCAGCCATCGCCTGAGCCGCCAAAGAACTGTGGTATGCTTCCTTGCTGAAGGTAAGCGGTATAATTCCATCCATCGCCGCTGCCACCTTGAAACAATGTCGCTAAAGATTGCTGACTGTAAGAGGAAGTATTCCAGCCATCGCCGCTACCACCATTGAATAACGCACTGGTAGTTGATTGAGTATAGCTGCCACTGTTCCAACCATCGCCTGCGCCGCCCTGGTACATTGTAGCTACAGAGTTTTGCGCATAGCTCGTGCCCGACCATCCATCGCCACTGCCACCATAAAAAATAGCATTGTTTTGTCCGAAGCTACTTACGCCCAGCGATAATAGTATGCTTAATAGAAAGCCTCTTTTCATAATTGATGTTTATTTAAAAAACTACTCAGCAGTGCGCACTCCTCTACCGCCGTAAGATGGTTGCCTTGAACCATAGGTGGTACTTACATAGTCGTATCTGTCGGATGTCATCAGTTGATAAGAATAAAAATTCCCCGTGTTGTAAGCGGCTCCCCGCATTCCAATCTGACTACTTAAGTTAGGCCAGCTAATAACGTCGTGCGATGCAGTGTTGTCTAGGTTTCCGTTTCCATGTGTGCCAGTGTAAGTTCGCCCGGCGGTGGTAGCATTCACCATTAATTCAGAAATATTTCCACCCATTTCCATTACACCATAAAACGTAGCACCGCTTTGCTGTCTGTTGGATGTAGCAGTAGCTACAGCACCACAACGCATAGGTGTGGCATTGCTAAAGTTGCAGTTACCTGTTGCCCATGTTTCAGTGCTCAATCCCTGATCGGTAGGTGAGGCTACATTTACGAGCGTGGTGTTTCCCCATGGATATTCATTAGGGATAGGTGTTTGATTTGCCCCGCGGCATGCTTTCTCGTATTCAAATTCAGTCATAGGGCGAATGGCTGACCAGTCGAGTAGTGCCATAACATCTACAACAGACAGACTACCTGCACCTTGCTCGGGTTGTGTTGGTACAATGTTCGGATGCGTGCCGGTGTAAATAGCGCCCGAAGGATTTCTTGTGGTAGCGCTGGCATTATCAATACTGTTTAGAAAGTCTGCGTACTGCTGTTGACTTATTTCGTATTTCATTACCCAAAAAGCATTGTAGCCTTTAGGAAAAGCTGCGGGTATAGTTCCCGTTCCGAGAGAAGTACTATTTGAGCTACTTAAGTTAGCGGCAGTGATGCCTACTGTTATTGTTCCCTCGGAAGTAACGGCAAAGCAAGTGTCCTTATCGCCTCTACGAAAACGATTAGTTTCGGTGCCCCCGCTTCCAAGAACAAAATTACCCTGCGGTATGTAAACCATTTCAACAGCAAAAACTCTAATTTCTACACTGTCGTTATCAGCGACACCATCTACTCCATAATTCCAGCGAAGTTGCGCGCCGGTAAAATTTACGTTACCCGATCCGTTGGCATTTCTGTATATCCAAACACCTTTTCCATCGGCCGGAGTTCTTACCGTACTACCCGAAGGCTCAGTGTGTCCCGATGCGGTTGCAGCGCCACCCGTTCCATAATTAATAGTAGCATGTTGCCATGCAAACGCATTTTTCTTCCTGAACTTTACAAACACCCAGGCGCCATCGTAGTTGCTTTCGTTGGTAGAAGTACGCCAGCTATTTTCCCAGCTCACGTTGAAGTTTACCATCGAATAATCAAGAGCGGCGTTTTGTCCATTCACACTTGCATTGCTCACCTGAATATTGTTTGCAATAGTGGCTGTGCCTAATGCCAGACAAGCAGTAGCCGTTAATAAAAGTCTTTTCATGTCTTTAAAAATTGAAGACCCAAAAGTATCGAGACTATGGCGCGCATACCATACGCAGCAATGCGTATTTATAAATGCGAACCTCTAAACAATAAATCATTCAATGCCCTTTTCAGACTAAAACAAGTTGTACTTTTCTGCAATAATCCGGAAATGAAACGATTGGCATTGACCCTGCTTTTAGGCTTGTACGCATTTAGCGCAGTTTGCAATGAAAAAGACAGCCTTACCAGCGTACTAAAAACACTTAAACAACACGATACGCTCCACATAAATGTCCTCAACAGACTTAGCTATTTGACCGTAGCTGACGACAGTGCACTGGCCTTGCAATACCTGCAACATGCTATGGACGATGCCAACAAACTAAAATATGCCAAAGGGCAGATAATTGCGCTTTACAATCACGCATACATCAAGGAACTGAACTTTAATTACAAGGACGCAGCACGTTATTTTGAAAAAGGAATTGCCCTTTCAAAAAAGGAAAAACTGCCAATGCTTACAGGCTACGGCTATCAGGACTATGCGCTAACACTAAAAAAACAAAGCCTGCACAAACAATCTTTACAATACAACGACAGCGCACTTGCGATCTATAGTTCTTTGAAGGATTCAGCCAAGATGGCGACACTCTACACCAATATTGGCAACAATTACAAAAACCTCAACCTTTTTGAAAAAGCTATTGCCTATCATTTGAAATCACTGAAGCATGCACAGGCTCAAAACAACCATAAGAGTGTAGCCAGAGCTTACAACAATATTGCACTGATCTATGAACGAAACGGCGATCATGAAAATGCTTTGCAAAACTATCTGAAGATGGAAGCGCCAGCGTTGAAAAGCGGCGACAAAAAAACCATAAGTGTATGCTACGGAAACATAGGTGCTGCTTACCAGAATTTGAAGCAACATGAAAAGGCGCTTCACTATCTGAGCTTAGCCAAAAAGATGAACGAATTGAAAGGACTGAAGCAAGAACTTCTCATAAACCTTACCAACATGGCGAGTGCGCTGAACTCTTTAAAGCGTTACAGCGAAGGGCTGCAAATAAGCAAAGATGCAATTGAACTATCTAAAGAAATAACCGATGAAGAAAGCTATGGCTATGCGTGCATGTCGGCGGGTGTGGCGCAGCGTGGTTTGAAAAATTATGTTGCCGCAGAAAAATTGTTGCAGGAAGCAATAGCGGTGGCAAGAAAAATTGAGAACAATCCACTTTTCATGATTTCGCAGGAAGAGAGTGCAATACTGTATGAGACACAAGGAAATTATGCAAAAGCATTATCGCATTTCAGAATGATTAGCACGATTAAAGACTCGATGTACAACACCGAACGGCATGAACAAATTACCAGTTTGCAAACACAATATGAAACAGAACAGAAAGACAAAGAGCTTGCAGAAAAGAATGTAGCAATCACCCTAAACGCGCTACAAATTGAAAAGAAAAACAAGTTGCTCATAGCGGCGTTTTTGATAGTGACCGCACTCGTTTTTTCGATTAGTCTTATTGTGAGGAATACAAGATTGAGGCAACAAAAATTAAAGCAGGAAGCCGCATTAATTCAGGCAAAATCCATTGCACAAATGCAGGAAGAAAAACTGCGCATCTCCCGCGAACTACACGATAATATAGGCTCACAACTCACCTTCATCAACACATCGCTTCAGTCGCTGGCACAGGCAACTGCAAATAATGACGTGCTGCGCGAAACACAAATCCTTACCCTGAATACCATCCGCGAATTAAGAAACACAGTTTGGCTGATCAACAAAGAAGAATTTACGATTGATGAGTTTGCAGTAAAGCTGCACGACTACGCAAAAACACTTCACATCAATGGTATTGATTTGCAATTGAAAGTAGAAGGCGCAACACATCTTAAATTGAAGGCGCTCGCGGCTTCTCATCTTTTTAGAATGGTTCAGGAAGCAATCAACAATATTTTAAAACATTCAGATGCTTCTCAAATTCTGCTTCAAATTGAGGCTAACGATGCAACGCTTCAGGTGCAGGTAAAAGACAACGGACGTGGTTTTGACCTTAAAGATTCCCTGCAAAAAGGTTACGGACTACAAAGCATGCAATCGCGTGCTACAGAATTGGGAGGAGAGTTTTCGATTACCACATTACCAACCCATGGGACAACTATTGACATCAAACTGCCACTGGTGTAAATACGCAGTTCCGCGTATTGCGTGGCCAGGGTATAGGGAGGACATTTGCGATATTAAATGAACATATTTATAGCCATAGCGGAGGATAATAGTTTCGCATTGCGGAGTTGCCTTGATAAGTTAAAAGCTTATGACTCTGTAAAAGTGTTGAGCACATCCGTAAACGGAATTTTGCTTTTAGAAAATGTAGAGAAGAATATACCCGATGTAGTGCTAATGGACATACAGATGCCTCTGATGGATGGGATTGAATGCACACGGGAACTGAAGAAAAAACATCCGCAGGTTAAGGTATTAATGCTCACCACGTTTGACGATGATGAAAAAATATTTGAGGCGATCATGGCAGGCGCTTCGGGATATATTTTGAAAGAGGAACCAGCCGAGCAACTGTACAAGGCCATTGAAGAAACAAAACAAGGCGGTGCTGCAATGTCTGCAGGCATAGCGCTAAAGGTTTTAAATTTGCTGAGAAATCCTTTGTTGAAAAATGAGCATGGAGAGAAAGTTGATTTTGACATTACCAAAAGAGAAAGAGAAATACTGGAGCAACTAAAAACAGGACTAAGCTATGAGCAAATTGCTACCAATCTCTTCATCAGTTACGGCACTGTTCGAAAACACATTGAAAACATCTACCGCAAACTTCAGGTAAACAACAAAGTGGAAGCAGTACAAAAAGCCTTGCAAAACCGCATTATCAATTAAACTGGTCGCTTCAAGATTTACTAAATAAGTACGAACCTCCAGCCTATATCATCAAAACATTAGAGGAATTTGATAATGACTGGAGTGCTGGGGATGGGTGGTAAACTATATAGGGCATAAAGATACCCATCCGTAGGGCACTAAAGTGTCCTTTTTTTACAGCTATAATATATACTTTGGTAAAGGAATTTGTAAGGAGTGTAATAAGCGTCGACTGTAACAATATTGCGAACGGCAGAATATACGGCGAAAAAAAATTCACAAAACACCGTGAAAACACAGTATTCAGGAGATAATTCTGTCATTAGCTTTAATATATCATCACGCATTTACCAAAACTTCACATTCATAAAACTTGCACAACATGAAAAAACTGCTTCTTTTTTTATGGAAATAATGGAACGTACTCTCAAAGCGGAATCAACAATACCTATTCGACGAATTACGGATGGGATATGGATGCGATTGCCCCAGGTCATAATGACCTTACCGTAACTACTAAAGCTGTTAATACATCCGGCTCTTGTGCTTCAACGATTAATGATCCAAAATACTCTTGCTTTAATGGCACATCTGCGGCTGCGCCTCATGTGACCGGACTTGCCGCGTTAATGATGAGTTATCATAATTTTCCAAGTAGTAACCCTGCTAATCTAGCAGTAGAAGATATGGAAGCATTAATACAACGATATGCATTGGATAAAGGTCCATCAGGATATGATCCTGAAAGAGGTTGGGGCTTAATAGATGCAGGGGCAACGATGGGGGGATTAGTAAAGCCAGTATACGAAATTGAGCATCATTCAGTTACTAACATTTCGATGAGTTCACAGGTAAGCCAGTCCGCACAGGTGATACTTCCAACCTCTTTTGGCTCCCTAGCAGCCGGCACCTATTTTGGTGAAAGATGGAAACTCACACATATCGGCGCTCACATTTACCTCGGTAGTCAACAGGTTGAAGATGTTTGGTTACGTCAGAACGCATGTATCGGTACAAACGGGTTGGGTGACGACCATTTCGCTCAAATGACGCATACGTTAACCAACAATAAGCAAAGCCTCGGTGTATTTGCAGATGTTTACGTGTACAAAATAACCCATAATATTTTGGGACAGTCGGTTAATCCAACATGGTATCCCGCAGACCTTGCCAATGCAAAGGTTAGTTATACAGTTTATTTGAAAGACCCTTCCAAAGTCGGTATAACAGACCAAAATAACTACGATTTCCTCAGCGTTTATCCTAATCCTGCTACCGATATTGTACAGGTAAAAATTGCAACGAACAAAAATGAGCGTGCGATAATAACGTTGACAGATGTGTATGGGAAGGCATTAATCCAAAAGGAAAAAGAAATAGTCAACGGCGACATTATAAGCTTGGATATCGCTGGATTTTCGAGTGGGCTATATTTTGTGGACGTACAGATAGGCGACAGGAAGAACATACGAAAATTGATCAAAGAATAGAAAAGATGCTGAAAATTCTGAGTGTTATATGCTTCATAGTTTGTGTTAGCTGTAATAAAGGTGATGTTGCAAGTAAGTGCTCCACGATACCTAATGGACCAGCTCACGGCTGGGAATATCTATATGATAGCGCCTACAGTTATTTTACAGACATAAACCCTGCAAATGGCACAGAAATCCTGTTTGTGAAGAGACCTTTTAATAATGGTCTGTGTCGCCTTTACATTTATGATGCCGTGACTAGAAAATCAAGGGAAATTTTTCAAGGGCGTATTATTTTTTCGCCCCGCTGGGGCACCAACGGCTGGATATTGTTGAACCTGTCAGATGCAAACATCTGGAAAATTAAAGATAACGGTGACAGTTTGATCCAGTTAACGTTTACCGGAAACCTATATACGCCATCCTGGAATTATACTCATGATAAATTCATAGCTGACCGTGCAGATAATGTGCGCGCACTTTATGATGAAACAGGTGGGTTCATTACCGTATTAAATGGTTTATATCAATATGGTACGAACATTTATTTCTTCAACGATAGTTTGTTTGCGTACACGGCTGACAGGGAATTAGGTATCTATAACATCAAAACGTTACAAAAGGAAGTATTAGCACGTTTAGAAGGTGACAACTTTTTCAGAAATCCGATTGTGAGGCAGGAAACAGTATTGTGTTATGCCAATCAGGGCTTATACTCAGTCAATATGCAAACGAGGCAACTAGTACATTTAACTTCCTCCTGCAATGCGAAAGTGTATGGTTATTTGTCTTACAGTAAGCATCTTGATAAGTTATTTGTAACGCAAACCACTTCTTCCGTTATGAATGCCCAGTCTTTGTTTCAAAAGTCGTCGATATTAATGGTAAATCCAGACGGAAGCAACGAAGTCAACATCTCGCAATGATGAACGTAACAATCCCAGCTTTCGAGCTGGGATTTTCTTATTCTATCCTTAGATACTTATACGGATCAAAACTCGGCTCGGTCTCCGTTAAATATGGGCGAAGTTCCATGGCTGCCTGTTTACTTGGCAGACCTGCTTGCTGGATAAGAAGAATAAAGGTGAATAGTTCTGAATCGTACGTTGCCATCGCTTTTTGCAGGTCATGAGATATGTGATACTCATTTAGAAACATTTCTTTACTCACGGGGTCGTACGGTGCGACCACAACGTTATTGGTTTAAGGCGATCTGAATCTTAAATGTACTTGGATATTACGCGATATTCAGGAATAGTGTCTTTTCCTTTTCGCCAATTATCGATGTGCTTGACGATAAGATTTTCAAAGTCATAATGGTCTTTCAGGTATAAATTGGTGTAGACGTTTATCACCGTTGAATCGTAATACTTTCGGAGGAGAGCATACGCATCGTTTATTCGTCCTTTAGCAAGTATTTCCTTGATTGATTCAAGTGTTCCCTTAATTGACGTGAATACATACGTATGCAAATTAAAAAGCGCAAGCGTCCCAGGACTGGTAAAGCCCATTGTAGTGTTAGAAATCGAATCGTAAAATTCTACGAGTTCAGAAAGTTGTTCAAAAATGGCGTGTTTTTGATAAGCGTTGTACTGTAGCTTTTATGCTCTTTCTACACCACTGTTGCAGAGGTGAATGTACTTGTATCTCCTTCATTGATTCTACAGTGCTGAGGGCTTGCCATAACAAACGCATCAAAAGGAATAAGACTTTTGCAGGCATAGCCGAAGTAGGCAAAAGCAGCATGGGATGGTTTTATGGCTTTAAACTACACCTGGTCATCAATGACAAGGGAGAAATACTTTCCTTTTACCTGGACACAGATCTCTGAATGGTTTTTTGCTCAACCTGATGAGCGCAATTGCAGCTTATTCATTCTTCCCAAAGAAACCTTCCATCAGAAAAGATATTGAAGAAACATCTCCAAAACTAATCAACGCTTTCTACCAACAACTAGTACTCTGCGCTTAACCCGAACTCAGGTTGCTAGTAAAACAAAAAAATCCTCCTGGCGGAGGATCTTTTGTTGAAAGTACTGTTGCTTTTATCGCGCAATATTCACCGCGCGTAGTTCCCGAATTACCGTCACTTTTATTTGACCGGGATATTGCATTTCTTTTTGAATTTTATCTGCAATCTCAAAAGACAAACGATCGCTGTCTGCATCGCTTACTTTCTCTGCCTCCACTATTACACGAAGCTCACGACCTGCCTGAATTGCGTATGCCTTCTCTACACCTTTGTAAGCCATAGCGAGCGTTTCAAGATCCTTGATGCGTTGCAAATAGCTTTGCATCATTTCGCGTCTTGCTCCCGGACGAGCGCCACTGATGGCATCACAAGCCTGAATAATAGGCGAGATAATAAAGCTCATTTCCATTTCGTCGTGGTGCGCGCCTATTGCATTCACCACTGCCGGATGCTCGCCGCATTTTTCTGCAAGTTTTGCACCGAGCAATGCGTGGCTCAACTCTGTTTCTTCATCGGGCACTTTACCAAGATCATGCAGCAAACCGGCACGTTTTGCAAGCTTAACTACTTTTTGTCCAAGACCGAGTTCCGATGCCATGATGCCGCAGAGATTTGCAGTTTCTTTTGAGTGCATCAAAAGATTTTGACCATAAGAAGAACGGAAACGCATCTTTCCGATCATGCGCACCAGATCTTTGTGTAACCCATGCACACCAAGTTCAATGATAGTGCGCTCACCAATTTCCATTACCTGCTCTTCAAGCTGCTTTCTTGTTTTTTCCACCACCTCTTCGATGCGCGCAGGGTGAATCCGACCGTCTTGCACCAGGCGTTGCAACGACAAGCGCGCCACCTCGCGGCGAAGCGGATCGAAACAACTTAACACGATAGCTTCTGGGGTATCATCAATCACAAGGTCAACACCTGTTGCGGCTTCCAGTGCCCGAATGTTGCGACCTTCCCGACCAATAATTTGTCCTTTCAGTTCATCACTTTCCAGATTGAAAACAGTAATTGCATTCTCAATGGTTTGCTCGGCAGCAGTGCGTTGAATGGTTTGAATGATAATTTTCTTAGCTTCTCTGGTCGCATTTACTTTAGCCTCTTCCATTATCTCTTTTACATGAGACATTGCTTTGGTGCGGGCTTCTTCTTTTACAAGTTCTACCAGTTCTGATTTTGCTTGTTCCGCACTAAGATTTGCTACTTTTTCGAGGCGGCGGATATGCTCTTCCTGATGACGTTCAAGCTCTGTGCGTTTGATAGTAACAACTTCCAGTTGTTTATCAAGATTTTGTCTCAAAAGGTCATTCTCATTGATTTGCTTTTGCAGACTTGCGTTTTTATCATTCCAGCTTTGTTGCTGCTGCTTTAAGCGTCCTTCAATTTCTGCAACCTTTTGATTTCTTAGCAAAGATTCTTTTTCATGCTCGCTTTTTAATTGAAGAAAATGCTCTTTTGCTTCAAGTATTTTCTTCTCTTTTAAGGTTTCGGCATGTGCTTTTGCGTCATCAATAATTTTTTTGGCGGTATGATCTGCTTCTTCTACTTGTTTTTGAGTGTTTTTCGCAAATATGAGCTTACCAAGAAATATACCTATTAATATAGCCACCACCCCAATGATGGAGGCAATAATTGTGGATTCCATAACGATGTGTAACTTTTAGTCTGATAAAAATACCTTTTACGACTCTCTTGCAATGATTGAAAAAATTAAGACGGCAAGGGTTCGGCGCGCTAAGTTAAGAAAAGAATCTGTTTGAGGAAATGCAACTACACCCACACTTAGCCCTCCGATTTAATTGTAAATTGTGCCCTTAATTTTCTCATGGTGCTTTCCTATAGTTATTGCAACGTCTCTATTCTTCCTCTAAAAAAAGAACCTTCACATCGTTCCGAACAGACCAGCCAAATGTTGTTTGGAGAAAAAGCGGAAATACTGGAAATAGACAACGGCGACTGGGCAAGAATACGGACTGAATGGGATAATTACGAAGGCTGGTGTCGCGCCGGACAGCTAACCACAATTGGCAAAAAAGAATACAGAAAAACAGTGAAATACATATCAGGGAGCAACAGCGACAAGTTTGTATTTGAACAGTCGGAAATGTGGGTGCCACTGGGATCTGATTTAATTGAGACCAAATTGATTTTGGGAAACGAGACGGGGAAGTTTAAGGGAAAGAAACTGAAGAATGTTGAACTAACATGTACCTGCGAAAACTTGAAAGATGCGGCACTTAAATTTATGCACGCACCTTATCTCTGGGGCGGCAGAAGCAATGCAGGAATTGATTGTTCGGGATTAATGCAAATGGCTTTCAAACTTTGCGGAAAGAAGCTGCCGCGCGATGCGTATCAGCAAGCAAATGAAGGAAAGATGGTTGACTTCCTCCAACATGGGCAGTGTGGTGATCTTGCTTTTTTCGACAATGAAGACGGAAAGATTATTCACGTAGGTATGCTGTTAGATAATCAAAATATTCTACACGCAACGGGCGCTACCGGACGGGTAGTTATTGACAGAATAGACCAGGGTGGAATTATAAGCACATCTTTGAGAAAAAGAACGCACAATCTCCGGCTTGTTAAACGCTATTTGTAGCAGCAGAGAATTGTTTCAATACTCTGTGCCTTTGTAGTAAATCTTAAACAGATTCATCCCTACCCGATATTTAAGCACATCGTAAGACAACTGCCAACTTTCCTGCGAAGATTGTGCCTCATTGTTGAACATTGTTGACACATCATAAACTTCGCCTTCAGTAAACAATCGCAATACGTTTGCTCTGTTTACATAAGCAAGGGAGTTGTATTGAACGATAAAATTGTCGGGATAATAACTTTCCAACGTAGTGATATCTCCTTTATAAAAAGCCCTGAAATATCCGCCCCCGTCGCGATAGGCTACAACGTTGTCTCCTACTCTGTATTGTGGGCGAAAGAAGCCAATCGTGTGGATACTGTCCTCATAAAAGATCTTGAAATATCCGTCGTTCGACACATACGCAACAACATTATCGCCCACCGTGTAGTTTTCAGGTGGAAAATCTTCTGCAATGATCGTTTTTCCGTTGTGAAATATTTTGAATTGACGGTTGAGATCAATGTAAGCAACCGTATTTCTGCCTACATCAAAGCTGCTTACTGCATAATCTTCCTGCGCTATAATATTCCCCCGAAAAAAGATGCGAAATTGGTTAGCATAATTGTCGTAAGCCGCAATATTGTCCGATACTTTCACTGCTTCAATCGCATTGCCTGCAAGGAAATTTTCAATTGGGAAAACTGCGCCATTGTAATAAGCCTTGAATTCATTTCTAACACCATCGTGAAACAACAAAATGCTATCTCCTAAAAAATACTGTTGGGCAAGCAACGACAAGTTTTTCACTACTCCATTGTCGAAAACATTCAGTGACCTTGCATTTAGAAAAGCTACAAGGTTGTCGGTTACATGATATTCGTTGGTAAAGCCAATATTTATGGTGCGTACTCCACCGCCGTAGTAAATTTTAAATGACCGGGAATTGTCGAGGTAAGGAATTGCCGTGCGACCTGTTTTCATTGATATGGGGGTGAGATAGTCAATCTTGCGGATCATACCATCGTCCCAAACCATTATTTGATTTTGCAGATTTACATAAACTGATAACGGCTGAGCCTGAAGATGGAAAGAGAGAAAACAACAGGCGAGAAAAGCCGCCACCCGATAACCCATAGTGAATTTCATGTAGTACAAGGGCCTAAGTTAAAATAAAAAAGCCAGCCTGAGAACAGGCCAGCCCCTATAAACCCTATCACTATGAAAACTGAGACAAATGTATATAATTGTTTAAAAAAAGAAAATGTAACAGAAAATAATTGTGAATTACTTCGATAAGCAAAGATGATAATGGTAAAACAAAGCGGACTAAAAAAGAGAAAGCCAGTCTGAGATCAGACCAGCCCCTATAAACCCTATCACCATGAAAACTTCTTTATGCTAAGTTGCTTTGTACGAATTGAAACACAAAGATAAAAATGAGATTAAAATTTCCAAAAATAATTTCTCTATCTCGGATAGACCTATTTTTTCTTCTTCGGCGTGAAAATGGCAATCATTCTTTTTCCTTCCATTTTAGGCATGGATTCCAATGAACCAACTTCTGCAAGACGTTCCGCAAACTTGAGTAGCAATAACTCTCCGCGTTCCTGAAACATTATAGCTCGACCTTTGAACTGAACATAGCATTTTACTTTATTGCCATCTTGCAAAAACTTTTCAGCGTGCTTCGACTTAAAATCAAAATCATGCTCATCGGTGTTTGGCGTAAAGCGAATTTCCTTTACTTCCGATTGTTTGGATTTTGCTTTTTGTTCCTTGTCTTTTTTCTTTTTTTCGTAGAGGAATTTCTGGTAGTCAATGAGACGACAAACAGGCGGAACTGCATTCGGAGAAATTTCAACTAAATCTACTTCAAGTTCGGTGGCCATTTGTACCGCCTTTGCAATTGGATAAACGCCAGGTTCGATATTTTCTCCCACCACACGAACTTCCGGGGCGGTTATTTCGTTATTAAGACGATGCTCTCTTTGTACTTGTCTTGGTCTTATGAAAGGTCCTCTACTTCTTTTCTGCATTAATTTTTATTAATAATGACGGCAAAAATAGCGCATTTGTAATATCAAAAACTATTACTCATTTAAAAAGTTTAGGCAGTCGCTGCAACTTTCTTTCCGCTCATTTGCTCTTTAATTATTGATCTCATTTCTTTCACAAATTCTTCCGTTGCCATTGCTCCTTTATCGCCCTCACCATGCTTGCGAACTGCTACTTTGTTTTCATTCATTTCTTTCTCTCCAACTATCAGCATGTACGGAACCTTCATCAATTCCGTATCCCGTATTTTCCTTCCAATCTTCTCGCTACGATCATCTATTTCCGCACGAATATCTTCGGCATTCAACGCATCTGCAACCGACTGTGCATACTCGTTATACTTATCGCTAATGGGCAACACTTTTACTTGCTGAGGTGAAAGCCATAGTGGAAGATTGCCTCCACAGTGTTCCAACAACACAGCTATGAACCGTTCCATAGATCCAAATGGTGCACGATGAATCATCACCGGGCGCTTTCGCGTGTTATCCGCATCTACATATTCAAGTTCAAAACGCTCAGGAAGATTGTAATCTACTTGTATGGTTCCCAATTGCCAATTACGCCCAAGTGCATCTTTTACCATAAAGTCGAGCTTAGGCCCATAAAATGCAGCTTCGCCATATTCCACTACAGTTTTTAAACCCTTTTCCCCGGCGGCTTCAATTATGGAGCGTTCTGCAATCTCCCAATTTTCTTCGCTACCTATATACTTGCTTCTATCGTCTTTATCGCGCAAAGAAATTTGTGCGGTGAAGTTTTCAAAATCAAGGGAAGTAAATACATACATCACCAGGTCAATCACTTTTTTAAATTCTTCCAACACCTGATCGGGACGGCAAAACAAATGCGCATCGTCTTGAGTAAAACCGCGTACACGAGTCAATCCATGCAACTCTCCACTTTGTTCGTAACGATACACGGTTCCAAACTCGGCAAGCCGCAAAGGAAGATCGCGGTAAGAGCGTGGGGAGGATTTATAAATCTCACAGTGGTGCGGACAATTCATGGGTTTAAGCATAAACTCCTCTCCCTCTTGTGGCGTGGTAATCGGTCGGAAAGAATCTTTGCCGTATTTCTCCCAATGCCCGGAGGTAATGTAAAGCTGCTTGCTCCCAATATGTGGCGTAATAACAGGTACATATCCACTCGCCATTTGTGCTTTTTGTAAAAACTGCTGCAAGCGTTCACGCAGCATCGCTCCCTTTGGCAACCACAGTGGAAGTCCACTTCCTACTTTTTCAGAAAAAGTAAATAGCTCCAACTCCTTTCCAAGTTTACGATGGTCTCGTTTCTTTGCTTCTTCAAGCAAGGCGAGGTATTCATCCAGTTCCTTTTGATTTGGGAAAGTAATGCCGTAAATGCGTGTAAGCATTTTGTTTTTTTCATTCCCTCTCCAGTATGCACCGGCTATATTGGTAAGTTTAATTGCTTTTATAAAACCAGTGTGCGGAATATGCGGACCACGACACAGATCAGTAAAACTACCCTGGGTATAAAAAGTGATTTCCCCGTCAGTCAAGCCTTCAAGTAATTCAATCTTGTAAGGATCCTGTTTTTCGTTGAAATAATTTATCGCTTCATTTTTGGGCACTTCTTTACGCTGATAAGCATTGCTCTGCTTTGCCAGCTCTTTCATTTTCTCTTCCAGTTTCTTCAGATCATCTTCACTTATGGTTTTGTCGCCAAGGTCAATATCGTAATAAAAACCGTTCTCTATAGAGGGGCCAATACCAAACTTAGTTCCCGGAAACAGTGCTTCCAAAGCCTCCGCCATCAAGTGAGCTGACGAATGCCAAAAGGTGGATTTCGCACCGCGATCATCCCAGGTTAATAATTTCAAAGAAGCGTCTTGGTTGATAGGGCGAGTTGCATCCCATACTTCTCCATCTACTTCAGCAGCAAGCACCTTGCGCGCAAGCCCTTCACTTATTGATTTTGCAATGTCGAGCGCAGAAAAGCCATCGCTATATGCTCTTACTGCGCCATCTGGGAAAGTAATATGAATCATAAACTTATCGTCTGTTTTATTGGGATGGTTGCAAATGTACAACTTGCCCTATGATGAAAATATGATGAACAAAAAACCACCGGCATATACCAGTGGTTTCTAATAAAGTAAACTACCGGTTATTGCTTTCGGAATGTGTACGTGTACGTTACGGTGTCGTTGCGAAAAGAATCTATTCCACTTTTCACAAACTCAAAATATCTGATGGAAAACTCCGACGGTCCGTAAGTTAAAAACGGCGCACTAACTGCCTCCTGATGCAGGAAAGTTTGAAACGCGTTGTAGAAATTAATCTTGGTTCCGTTATTCTCCAAATACCAACGAAAATCTATAGCCTCAGGCTCTGAAAGATCACACTTCTCGCCGCTGTTTTGCGTACCTGCAAAACTGTTGGCAAAAATCAAATAATCGTCCTTTTTACAAGCAGGCAAAGAATCGTAATAATGTATCGTTGTGTCTTTCCCAATTGCAGGATCCCACCTATGCGTACCCGCAATCATTTTCCATTTACCACTCCGCAATTCATCTTCGCGCGTTACCGTGGTTTCGCCTTTTTTATTACAAGCAGTAAACAAAATCAACAGGCTTACAATTGCTAATAAATACCTCATATCGTACAGAAAAAATTTCAGCTAAAACTAATGAATATGGTTGAACATCAAAAATTCGTGGGCCTATTTCTTTTGATGCTGCTCAAACCCAAACTGCCCCGGTCGTCCGGGGCAGCTTGATGTTTTGACTTTAAAAACTAATTC
>CALMWT010000068.1 GCA_937870855.1 uncultured Taibaiella sp. | reverse complement strand
ATAGTTATGGTTCACTGTTAACTTTCATTTTTTACGAACTGCCGTAGTTTTTGAAGGCACCTGTATTTATTATTCTTTGCGGTTGCTTCCGTCCAGGAATACGAAGCAGCTATTTCTTTTAAGCTTTGCTTTTTAAAATAAAATCTTGTCAACACGTCTTTACATTGCGCACCGAGGTTTTGAAAAGCTTTTTTCATGTCATTCAAACGCTCCTCTCCTGAATCCTCTTCCCTGAAAACCTGTTCCGTCTCCTCACTGAATTCAGCCAAAAAAGTAATGTTGTTTTTCTTTCTTTTCCGCAATACATCCATCCATTTGTTCTTCGCTATTCTTATCAGATAATTATGAATTGAACCATTGCTTTGCTGCTTAAATTTATCAAGCTGAATACTTCGCCAAACGGCGACAAAGGCTTCCTGATACACATCTTTTGCATCTGCTTTTGTGCCGCTGTTCTGAATCACATATTGCTCCACGCCTTTGTAGTTTTCTGTGTAAAAAGAACGCAAAGCCTGTTCATCATTGCGCTTCAGTTGCTCAATGAACTTCACTTCCTCTCCAACAGTTACTACATGCACTTCAGACATACCAATCAATATCCGTTACAAGATACTTGATTATAGGAAGTCGGAAGGTTAGATACGCTGTTTTCCTACGCTTAATCGCAGGAAAGAAGAAAGGTCATCATTTGTTTCATTGGTTATCCATACTATCACTCCGTGCAACAAAAGCGGATTGCCTATTTTTACTTCAATCGTATTTCTGATGAGCAAACTAATTCGTCTGTTTTGTACTTTTTTCTTCGCATTGTTGCTGAATGCCTGCAAACATCAACCTTCCCAAATAGTTGCACCAGTCACTGATGACAAGTACCCACCCGCCATCAGCAAAATCATGATAACCAAATGTGCCACGGCAGGCTGCCACAATGCAGCAAGCTATCAAACATCTGGTGGAGGACTGTTACTCGACAGTTGGGAACATTTACTAGATGGAGGAAATACCGGCGCGGCCATTGTAGCATTCAGTCCGGAAAACAGCCCTATGCTGTATTTCACAAATGCCCATGAAGATTTTGGACCTATACCACCTGACAACATGAAAATGCCACTTAATAATCCTCCTTTATCAAGAGAAGAATATTTAGAACTAAAAAATTGGGTGATGAATGGTGCGCCTGATAAAGACGGAAACATTCCCTTTGCCAGCAACGAAGCAACCCGTCAGAAAATATATCTGGCACATCAAGGTTGCGATTTTGTGTCGGTAATAGATGCGGAGAAAAATGTGGTGATGCGCTATATTCCAGTTGGCGATCAGGTAACAATAGAAACTGCTTATGCTATAAAAACAGCGACCAACGGCTTTGCATATCTGAATCTCTGGGCAAACGAAATCATTCAAAAAATTGATACAAAAACAGATAAAGTAGTAGATGCGATAAGCATCGGTTTCCCCAATTCAAATGTGCTGCATGTTTCTAAAACGGGAAGCGAAATACTCGCAAGCAATATTTTCCTGAATTCTTTATTACGCATTAACACCGCTTCGGGTCAGGTTACAAATATAAGTAGCAATAGTGCGCTTTCTTCTCCGCATGGCATTGCTGCAACCAGCGACCTAAATACCATTTATGTAACAGAGCAATACGGAAACACAGTCCATAAAATCACCGGAGGTACTTCTACTAAAAAAATAAGTATAGACGGAAAACCTCCCCACACTCAGGCAAGCGGCCCAAATCCTTACAACATTATATTCAGTCCTGACTATTCAAGGTATTTTATTACCTGCCAAAACAGTAATGAAGTGCGCGTGATGGATGCAAATACCGACACGCTGATTAAGACTATTTCGGTGGGCATTACGCCACAGGAAATGTCTATTGCTCAAACCAAGCCTTATTTATTTGTGAGCTGTATGAACGATGTTTCTTCCATTCCAATTTTTAAAGGATCTGTATACATCATCAACTACAATACTTACGAAATTGTGGCTAAAATCACTGACCGCTTTTACATGCCTCATGCTTTGGCTGTAGATGATGTGCATGCAAAGTTGTTTGTCTTCAGCAGAAACATTGACCCGGACGGCCCTGTTCCTCACCACAATTCATCTGTGTGTGAAGGGCGCAACGGATACTACAGCGTGTACGATTTTCATAAACTGCAACCCTTGAACAACAAACGCTACGAGGTAACAATTGATCCATTTGCGGCTGATGTGCGGTTCAATCGAGTAGGAAGGTAGGAATTAGTTCCCTACCTGTCCTCTCACACCACCGTAC
>CALMWT010000067.1 GCA_937870855.1 uncultured Taibaiella sp. | reverse complement strand
GGGTGCTGGCGTGGGAGGATTGGGTGCTGGGCATGAAGGATCGCGTGCAGGACATGAAGGCTCGCGTGCAGGGCGTGGAGGCTCGCGTGCAGGGCGTGGAGGATTGAGTGCAGGGCGTGGAGGATTGCTTGCAAGCCTCCCTGCAAGCATTTATTGGCAGTTTTCAAGCCCCTCCGTCATTTTTGCAGGTGGCTGGAAGGGTTTTGCAGGTGGCTGGAAGAGTTTTGGGCGGTGCTTTTGGGGTTTTATTGGATGGTTTGTATATTAATGGGGCAAAGCCCAATAGTAGCAAAGTCCACGAACGGTGCTATCGCCCCTGAAGCCAAATAGTAGCAATAGCCCTGGACCCAAAAAAAGTAAAAGGTGAAATGTAAAAAGGAACGCTTGGTGGGCGTTCCTTTTTGGGGTATTTGAGAAAGGATTAAGTGGTGGGTGGATGGGGTTTGGTAGTTTTTGCTTTGAGCCACGCTTTGAAGCGGAAGCTGAGTAGCATTAATACAGGTACAATAATGAGGGTGAGGAAAGTGGCGAAACTTAGTCCGAAGATCATAGTCCAGGCAAGCGGCGCCCAAAAGTCGGCACTGTCGCCACCAATGTAGATGTGGGGATTGAGTTCGCTAAAGAGTGCGCCGAAATCTATGTTAAGGCCGATGGCGAGCGGTATTAACCCAAGTATAGCGGCAATGGCAGTGAGGAGCACGGGGGTCATACGGGTGCGGCCGGCTTCTACAATAGCATCGTAGGGCGAAGCGCCTTCTTTGAGCATAATGTCTATAAACTCTACGAGCAGAATTCCGTTGCGCACCACAATACCGGCAAGGGCTACAATACCAATACCTGAAATGGCTATAGAGAAGTCGGTGCGGAAAATACCAAGGCCGAGCATCACACCGATAATGGAGAAAATTACCTCGCTAAGAATAATAAGCGTTCTGCTTAAGGAATTGAACTGGATGACGAGCAGCAGGAAGATAAGTGCAATGGAGATCATAAAAGCATTGCCGAGAAAGCCCATTGTTTCTGCCATGTCTTCTTGCTGTCCGCCCATTTTTATGGAAACACCGGATGGCGCTTTGTAATTGTTCAATTCGCGTTGAATGTCTGCAACCACTTCATTGGGGTTGAAGTCTGTAAGTACGTTTGAAGAAAGTGTGATGATACGCTTTTGGTCTTTACGTTTTATGCCGCCATAAGTAGTGCTGTACTGCACATCTGCGAACGCACTTACAGGCACTTGTCTTACTACCCCACCCATTCCCATATCTCGATAAACGATGGGCATGTTGCGCACAGCATCAATATTGCCGCGCTGCTCTTCATTTAGCCTCAGAGTAATTTTATAATCATCATTCTGATCGCGGAAACGGGATATTTCTTTTCCAAAAACTGCAGTGCGGAGATTGTTTACAATGGTGAACGTATTGATGCCCTCACGGTTCATGCGTTCGCGGTCTATATTGAAAGTAATTTCAGGATTACGCACCTGAAAATCGGAACGCAGTTCTTCTACCCCAGCAATATTTTTCTTTTCGAGGTAGCGTTTCAGACTTTCAGAAGTGGCAACGAGCGAATCAAGATTATCTCCGGTAATATCTACTACGATTGGCTTGGGCAATGGCGGACCTCCCTGTTCTTTATCAACCGTTACTTCTGCACCGGGCACACCCCTCACAGCATCACGAATTCGCTCCATGTATCTCACTGTACTTTCTCCTTTTCGCTCAGAAAATTTTACATAAGCAACGGTGATTTTTCCTTTATTCGGGAAATCTCCTATCTCTCCACTGTTTGGATCTACTGCTCCAACCGTTACATTCGAGATCACAGACTTTACAATCGGTGTGCGTTTTCCGCTATCATCTTTAAGCGCATCGTTTACTTTCTTCTCCAGTTCCTGCAACACTTCATTGGTGTAAGCCTGATCGGTTCCTACCGGCATGTTCAGATACACATAAGTGAAGTTGGGCTGTTGATCCGGGAAGAATACCGGTGTTTTGCCGCGAACCGCAACAAGTATTATGGAGAATACAAACAGTGCAATGGTGATGGCAATAACCTTTCCGGGATGTGCCAGCGAAATCTTTAGCCATTTGGTGTACCAGTTTTGAAAAGTCGGCCACGTCCTTGTCTGGAAAGTGTGTATCCATTTTGAGAAGACAAATTTTTCCAGCAATACAAACAGATAAATGAAGACAATGAAGTTACCCATGCCCCATGCTGCTGCGAGATAACAGATAGCTGCAAGCGCTGCAAAAATGATGAGTGTGATCTTATCTTTCTTACCCCACTTTCTGCGCGACATGGGATTTTCCTGATCGTGCGGCTTCATAAAATCAACTGCAAACACAGGGTTGATGATGTATGCCACCAATAACGAAGCAAGCAACGTAATGATAAGTGTGATGGGAAGGAAGAACATAAACGAACCAATTACGCCTTTCCAGAAAGCAAGTGGAATGAACGGCATAAGCGTTGTGATTGTTCCCGTCAATACCGGCAGGAATACTTCGCTGGTTGCTGCTTTGGCGGCTGTTTTAATCGGCACTTTTCCGTTGTCGAAAATTCTGTGTGTATTTTCTATCACCACAATGGCATCATCCACTACAATTCCCAGTGCAAGAAGGAATGAGAACAGCACGATCATGTTGAGGGTGAAGTCTATTCCGGGCATTACTAAAAATGCTATTGCGCACGAAAGCGGAATGGACATTGCCACGAACAACGCATTCGTTACACCCATGAAAAACATGAGGATGATAGTAACAAGAACAAAACCGATAATGATGGTATTGATCAGATCGTGCACTGTAGTTCTTGTCTGATCGCTCTGGTCGCCGGTGATAACAATGTTCAAATCTTTCGGTAGTTCTTCCTGCTGCATCTCATCGAGCAATGCCATGATCTTGTCTGACGCTTCGATAAGGTTTTCGCCAGATGCCTTGATAATGTTGAGCGTAATTACATTTTGATTGTTGAGACGCGCGTAGCTTTTTTGTTCTTCAAAATCGTCTCTTACCTGAGCAAAGTCTTTTAAATATACCGCCCCGCCTTGTTGATTTTTGACAATAATATTTCCAATCTGTTCTGCACTTTTAAATTCATTCTTGATGCTCAGAATTCTCTTCTGATTATTCATGGAAACCTGTCCGGCAGTTGCTGAAATATTTTCTGCCTGTACCGCGCGTTCTATATCATCGAAAGTCAAACCTGATGCCTGCATACGAAAGAGATCAACATTGATCTGAATTTCTCTTTCCAATGCACCGACCATATCCACACGCTTGATCTCCTTCATTTCCTCAATCTTATCCTGAATGCGATCAGCATATTTTTTCAGGCGATTGAGATCGTAGTTGCCGGAAATGTTTACATACAAAATAGGTAGTTCGGAAAGGTCAATATCTTTTACTTCCGGCTCGTTGGGCAAATTTTGTGGCAGATCAGGACGCGCTTTATCCACCGCATCTTTTACATCTTCTTTTGCTTTGTCCACTTCCACATCGGTGGTAAACTCAACAATCACTACAGAGAAATCCTGAAAAGAATTGCTGGTTACTTTCTTTACACCGGTAAGATTTTTTACCTGCTTTTCTATTGGCTTGGTAACAAGGTTCTCCATGTTTTCAGGAGAAGTGCCAGGGTTGAAAGTTTGTACAATAATCTGTGGAATCTTAATCTCCGGAAAGCTTTCTTTCGGAAGATTGAGATAGGTCATCAAACCTGCAAGCGTAATGATGATCGTTATGATATATACGGCTGTACGATTGTCAATCGCCCAGCTCGATGGCTTAAACTCTTTGAATTTGTCTTTCATACGTCAATTCGTTGTTGATAGTGTTTACTGGATTGCTACAAGTTCTCCGTTGTCGAGATCTTCAAAACCCGCAGTGATTACTTTGTCACCGGCTTTCAATCCCCCGAGAATCTCTACCATGCCATTCGCATTTCTTCCGGTTTGCACTACCACACTGCGCGCCTTATTTCCATCGGCCACGTAAAGCATTTCGCCCTGTGCTGTTTTTTGAAGCACTGCTACCGGAACCACAATTGCATTACTGTTCTGATAATTTGCAATTTTCATTTTGCAACTCATATTCGGGTGCAGCTTTGCATTTGACCCGAGTTTTACTTCTACGTTGAACGCACGAGAAATCGGATCAACCGCTTGTGCTACATAACTAATCTTAGTGCGCATAGAATCATTTAGGTCAGGAAACACGAGCGTCACAGGATCATTCTGGCTCACTTTACCAAGATAGTTTTCACCCAGGCTGGCGCTTGCTTTCAATTTGTCTTTGCTCACTACACGTATGCCGTTAACCATTGGGGCAGACATCATTCCAACCTTAGCATCTACCTGATCTACGACTCCACTAATAGGCGCTACAATCTTGAACATATTGCGCTGTGCTTCTTGAGCCTGTTTCTGATTCAATAAACTTTCATATTGTGTTTGTGCTTGAAGAAGCTGAACCTGTGTTCCAATATTTTGTGCCCAAAGTTTTTGTTGTTTTTCGTACAAGGTCTTCGCTAAAGAAAGTTGTGATTGTGTTGATTGAATTGCTTGTTCCAAATCGGCCGCACTTAGAATAGCCAATGTTTGGCCCTTCGATACTCTTTGCCCAGGTGTTACTAATACTTTAGTTACTGTTCCCGATGCTTGCGGAGCAGCGTATATATTTTCATCACCGGTTATAGAAGCCTGTACTTCAATAAAGGAATTAAAAGATTGAGGTTGTAAAGTCATTACCGAAACCGGTGTTGCTTTTCCTGGATTATTCTTGCTTACTTCCGCTTCAATTTTCGCAATCTTCTGGTCAATTGCTGCTCTTTCCTTTTTAAGCTTGGTAAGTTCCTCAGTTTTATTTTCCGTCTTTTTTTCTCCGCCGCAAGATGCGAGGATAATAGTGGTTAATACAAGATAAACGGCGCGTTTCATAAAAGTATATTGAGTGGAATTTTTTGTTTTTGATTATTTGAATTGACCTAAGGCTTGTTGTAAATCAGCCTCAGCATTTGTGATGTTGAGTAACACGTTGAAATAGTTGTTTTGCGATTGCAAAAAATCGGTTTGCGCCTGCGTCACCTCAAGGTTGCTGCCTACGCCTTCTTTATATTTTCTTCTTGCAAGATCAAGTACACCTGCGGCAAGCGCTACATTCCGGCGTTGGCTTTCTGCCTGCAACAGTGCATTTCGAAGATTGCTGCGCGCTGATGTAGATTGGAAATCAACGGTGCGGCGAAGGTTTTCAATATTGTTTTTGGTTTTCTCAATAGCAAGCTTTGCTTCCTTAACCTGATTTCTTCGTTGAAAACCATTGAATATCGGCACGTTCAATTGCAGCGTCACGAATGAACTCCAGACATACTGCGATCCGAACAACTCATTGAAATAGTTGGTTGCATAATTGTATCCCATATTTCCCATTGCCGACAAACTCGGATAGGCTGCATAGCGGTAGCGTTTTAAATTGTATTCATTCAACCTTTGCTGGGTGTTCAGTAAATTAAAGTCCGTTCTTTGGTTGTAATCTAAAGTCTGCTCAGCCAGTGTAGAAGCCTGCAATACATGCCCATCAATTGCCGTATCGGTAAGCACAATGGGTTGCTTAATGTCCATGCCCATCTGGTATTTCAAAAGCTGTTCGCTTACTTGCAGCAGGTTGGCGATGCGCATACTATCCGAAGCCAGGTTGTTGATCTGCACATCGGTTCTGTCCACATCTATTTTCTCTGTAAATCCTGCTTCGTGCAGTGCATGAATATCTCTGGACATTTCCCGCGCATTGCCCAATGTAGTTTGCAAAATTTCGAATTGCTTATGCGCTATTACCAGCGAATGATAGGCTTTCTGCACATTGTATCTTATCCCTTCTTCGGTAAGTTTTCCATTTTGTTTCGCAAGCTCAATTATGGTTTTACGAGCTTGAAGCGCCACCAGAACGCTGCCATCAAACAAAAGTTGAGACCCGCTGATGTATGCGTTAGATGCATACTTGGGTGTGAACTGCACGGGCACAAAACTTCCGGGCTGACCAATGAATTCGCCCGGCACAAAGGACTGCATCGGATCAATATAAACAGTGCCCTGTGCTTGTCCGTTAATTCTGGGGTAAGCCGCCGCAGTAACCTGTGCATTTTGTGCCTCCTGAATAAGTACATCCAGTTGTGCATTCTTCACTGCTATGTTATTCTTCACAGCAAAGTCTAATGCATTCTGTAAAGAAAGGGGTGTAGCAGATTCTTGCGAGAAAGCATTGCTATAAAAAGCGAGCAAGGCTATGAGTAGAGGTAAACGGTACACGTATCGTCTCATATTTTTGAAACTGTCTTTAGGTATTTTTCTTTGTATTTCTGATAAAGTTTTTCTCCTTTGGGTGTCATCATGCCATAGAGAAAATGTTCGCCTACTTCACGCGCTACAAGGTGCATATTGTTGCGGTCGGTTACTAAAAGATTGGGATGAAAAAACAGTAGGGAAATTTCCATCCGGTAGCGAGCCATAACGTCTGCATCAATCTCTGCCCGATAAAGTCCTTCTTCCTTGCCCCGCTCTATATTTCCCTTAAGGGCAGAAATATCCTGTTTCAATAAAATTTCGCGGAACCTTTGAAAACCTTCAGGATAGTAGCGCTCCAGCTCATACATTGCCATAGGGTTTACCTGGCGGTGTATATTGTCGAACATGCCCATAGTGTGAACCATGCCCTGTATCGCGTTTTCAGCTTCGTTCATAGCAGCGTTGCACATCTCGGTAATTTGGCATTTATACCATGTTACCGATTCATTCACTACTTCATTTTTATTGGCGAAATGCTGGTAAAGTGTCTTCTTAGAAATACCCGCCCTGCGCGCTATATCGTCCATTGTAATTGTTTTGAAACCATATTGGCGAAACAATTCAGCGGATGCACTTAGTATTTTAGTAAGAGGCTCCATAATAACGGCAGCAAAACTATGGAAACATTTTTCGTAAAAAAAGTTTCCAGAGTATTCTTTTATTTATGGACTGCATTGAAAAACAAATAGCCTTAATGAGCAGGATAGCTGAAATATGAGTTTTTCAGCTTATTGTATAATTTGGCAGCGTTAATCAAAAAAGCACGAAATGGGTTTTGTAAAAGAATTCCGGGAGTTTGCCCTCAAAGGAAATGTGATGGATCTGGCAGTGGGTGTGATTATCGGGGGTGCATTTGGCACTATCGTAAATTCGTTGGTGAATGATGTGATCATGCCGCCAATAGGTTTGCTGATAGGAGATAAAGGCTTTGCAAATTTTTATTTGGCATTATCGCAACCTGTAAGAGATGCCGTGGTAGCTAATCCCACGCTTTCGCTGGAAGAAGCTAAAAAACTGGGAGCGGTAATAGCATGGGGCAATTTCCTCACTGTTGTTATCAATTTTATGATTCTTGCCTTTATCATTTTCTTGATGGTGAAAGGAATGAATCGCTTGAAACGACAACCTGAAGCTGCTCCCGAAGTACCCGCAGCGCCATCGCCACAAGAGCAATTGCTAATGGATATACGCGACGAATTAAGAAAGCAGAACAGCGGAATGTAATTTTACAGGAGCATAAGAAAGATTATTTCCTTTTTTTTGTGCTACAAAGCTTATGACCGGAAAGATTTATCAGGATTTATGTAGCCTTAAAAAGAAAGGCAAGAGTGGTTTTGCGGTGTTGGTAGATCCCGATAAGGTAACCCCTTCCGAGATGCCTTACCTCGCAGAACTTTGTAATGATGCAGCAGTTGATTTTCTTTTATTTGGTGGAAGTCTGATTGTTGAGCATCAAATGAATGCCTGCATTCAAAAATTTAAATCAGAGTCGGACATTCCTGTAATTCTTTTTCCCGGCAGCCCTGCGCAGGTAACACCTTATGCAGATGCGCTTTTGTATCTCTCTTTAATTTCGGGTCGCAATGCCGATCTTTTGATCGGACAACACGTAGTTTCTGCTCCCGCAGTAAAAGCCAGCGGACTTGAAGTGATCTCCACAGGATATATGGTGGTGGACGGCGGCGTGCCAACTACCGTTTCTTATATGAGCCACTCGGCAGCCATACCTGCCAACAAGCCCGACATTGCTCTTTGTACTGCCTGGGCTGGCGAGCTGCAAGGAAAACACATCATCTATATGGATGCCGGAAGCGGTGCACGCATTCCTATCTCTGAGGAAATGATTCATAAAGTAAGTTCAAACATTCAGATTCCGTTGTTTGTAGGAGGTGGTATTACTACACCTGAGAAAGTTTATGCAAACTGTAAAGCAGGTACAAACGTAGTGGTGGTTGGCAATGCCATAGAGCGCGACCCGATGTTGATAAAAGAACTGGCACAGGCTACGAAACAAACAACCGCTACCGTAGAGCAATAATGCTGTAATATGCAGGTTTAGATTTTTTCAGCACTTCCAAAATATTATTTTACAAGCAGCGCAGCATTGAAATATTTTTTCAAAAAAGGAATTGTAGAAGCAGGGTGCGACGAGGCAGGACGTGGATGCCTTGCCGGACCTGTGTTTGCTGCGGCTGTAATTCTTCCGCCAAACTTTCGACATCCCTTACTCAACGACGGTAAGCAGCTTACAGAAGAGGAAAGAAACACACTTCGGCCGATCATTGAAAAGAAAGCGCTGGCATGGGCAGTAGCATCGGTAGATCATGCAGAAATAGATCAGATTAATATCTTGCAGGCTTCTTTCAAAGCAATGCATCTTGCCATTGACCAATTACACGTTCGCCCGGAATTGTTGTTGATAGATGGCAATCGTTTCTCCCCTTATTTCGGAATTGTTCATCAGTGTGTGATACAAGGGGACGCGATCTATGCTCCCATTGCAGCAGCGAGCATTCTTGCAAAAACACATCGTGATGAATACATGAAAAAGCTGCACGAAGAATTTCCTCATTACGACTGGAAGCAAAACAAAGGTTATGGCACACCTCACCACCGCAAGCAAATGAGCGTACATGGTTTTTCACCTTATCACAGGCTCACGTTTAAAGTGGATCTTTCAATCTTTGAAGAAGAAGTTGTTGAAATGAGTGAAGCAACTATGCAAGCGGCAGAATTAACTCAAATATTGACCCCGTAGGCACATTATCTTTTACGGAGATTTTCCCTTTATGCTGTCTTACTATTTTTTGGGTAAGATATAAACCAAGTCCGGTGCCTTTTGTTGTTCGGGTATTTTCATTCCCCAACCTATAGAACTTGCGAAATATTTTATGCTTTTCATTGTCCGGAATACCTACCCCTTCGTCAATTACCTGCAAAGAAATATGGCGGGAGGTTTCTGATAGTTTTATTATAATTCCTGTGCTTGAAGGAGAATATTTTATGGCATTTTCAATCAGATTACTGACTGCCATCTGAAGCATTAACCTATCTCCGGTCAATACATTCTCTTCGTTTGAAATTGCAGTTTCAAAACGGTCAGGGTAACGTTGCGCATATTCTTTGGTAACATATTCTACCAACTCTGTAAAGCTTAGTTTTTCTTTTGTGGCTTTGTACTGTCTCCCTTCCATTTGCGAAGCCAGAAGCATATTGTTGCAGAGATCATTTAGCCTGTTCGCCTCTTTGATACATTTATCAATCAGCGTGTATTTCTTTTCTTCATCAAGCTGGTACTTTTCCAACGTCTGAAGATTTAGCTTCATAGCTGCGATTGGAGATTTTAATTCGTGCGTCACTGAAAGCATGAAATTATTTTGCTGCCGCGACAACCGAATACTTCTAAGAAATGAAGAATAAACTACTGCGGCGCCAATGAGGATCACCACTAAAAATGTACTGCCTTCTCCCAGATATTGCTTTCTTCTACGCTCTCTTTTTTCTTCAAATTTTTCCCTTTGGGCTGCAAAAATTTCAGGTTGCGAAATACTATCTGTTTGCGATCGAAGATGGAAAAGCTCCTGTTCGTAAATTATTTTGCTTTGCTTGTTCAGGCTAAATCCCCAAAAAAGCATTGCTGCAATAGTGTAGGCTAAAAGCAGAAGATATATGATGTTGAAGAAGCGCATTGAGTAAGTTGGAATGAAAAATGTAAAAAGTAAAATGAAAAATCCACGAGAAAGAAAAGCCAGAATGTATGGTGTGTCTACACTTTTTTCATTTTACCTTTTTACCTTTCACATTTTGCATTTTGCATTTTCAATTTACTTTTTATATCCGAGTTTCTCTACCCTCAATCCTACCTGCAAGATTTCCGGCAAAGGATTTACACGCATGTTTTGCTCGAATTTTATTTCGTAAGTGCCTTTTTTATCAAAGATCATCGGCGCATCATTGCGAGTAATAGGCATACGCTGCTCCCATATTTCGCCCATTCCTCTTCCCAGCCATTTTCCTGATTTTTCTGCAAGTGGAATTTCTATTCTTGATCGTTTGAACGTAGTGTCGTTGGGTTCTTTAGTGTAAATCCACATCCAGATGTTAGAGTACGGATATGCCTCTGTGTGGCGAATCATAAAATACAAATTATACAGTGCTGCCGTGTCCTGTATATCAATTTTGAAAACCGGCTGATAATCATATTTCCATTGGTAGTTAGGAATTGCTACATCCTTCTGAAAATAGGGCGACTTCATGCAGCCTGTAAAAACAAGCACTGTGGCCAGTGTTATGAAAATTCGAAATGATGAAAATTGCATGGTGGAAATAGTTCCTTTTTTCTATAGCACGTTCAATATTTGCTCCTTAGCTTTTTCCAGCTCATCTTTCATTCCAATTACCAATTGCTGGATCTCCGCGTTGTTTGCTTTTGCTCCGAGTGTGTTGATTTCTCTTCCTATCTCCTGCAAAATAAAACCAAGTTTTTTGCCCTTCGATACTTCCTTCTGAAGAATGATGTCCTGAAAATAAGTGCAGTGTTGTTTAAGGCGGGTTTTCTCTTCCGAAATGTCTATCCGTTCTATGTAAAATATCAGTTCTTGCTCAAAGCGATTCGGATCTATATTTTCACTGCCTACACCTTCACGAAGTGCATTGCCCATTTTGTTGCGCAGTTTGTCTGTTCGCTGCGCTTCAAGTGGCAAAACCTGCTCCAGCAATGCCTCTATATTTCTTATTCTTTCTGAAAGATCCTTTTGCAAAGCAGCGCCCTCATGCCCGCGATGATCCATAAGATGACCAGTAGCTGTTTCAATAATCTTTATTACTTCGGAAAATTCATCTTCAGGCAACACATCGCTTTCCGGCACTACAACCTCTGGCATTCGCATCAGCGTAGAGAGCACATTGTCTTCCGAAAGCTGCAACTGGTCTGCAATCTGCTTCATGCCTTTGTAATAATAAATGGCAAGATCTGTATTGATGGTCATTGGCTTTGAAGCGCCTTCCTGCTTCACAGCAATGTTGAAATCTATACTGCCCCGCATCAATTTACTATTCAGCAAATTGCGAATATCCAATTCATACGAACGAAGAATAGGAGGAAGTTTTGCCGCCACTTCAAACTGTTTTCCATTAAGCGATTTTATTTCTACAACCACTTGTCGCCCGTTTACCATTCCTTCCGCCCGACCAAAGCCCGTCATTGAATACAGCATAGTTCCTATTTGAAACAAAAATGAGCAAACGGATTGCAATAAAAAAATAGGCCGGGAAGATTTATGGAAATTGCTTTTAAAATCATCATAAAAAAGGTGGGCAACCTGGGATAGGCTGGATATTTGGCTATTTTTGTTTGCACCTTTAAATAACCTGCGCATGCGCATTTTCCATATCATTTTATTCTGCTTTTTTTCGTTGGCATCTGTCGCGCAACAGTCGCGCTCTGATCTTGAAAAAAGAAGAGAAAACATTTTGCAAGCTATCCGCGAAACGCAGGAGCAACTTGAACTTACCCGAAAAGATAAAAATGCAACACTTGCCGAACTTCGTGCCCTGCAAAGCAAACTTGCAGAACGGCAAAAACTGATTGGCAACATCAACCAGGAAATATCTGCCATCAACCAAAACATTCAATACTCTGCAAAAGAAATTGAAGCGCTGCGCCAAAACCTCGACATGCTGAAAGTGCGGTATGCACAATCTGTACGCTATGCTTACAAAAACCGGGCATCGTACAATATGCTTGCCTTTCTTTTTTCTTCCAATGATTTTAATGAAGCCATAAGACGACTAAAATATTTGAAGAAATACCGCGATCATCGGAAGGAGCAGGCCGAGCAAATACGCGTAACGCACAAGAAAATTGAGCATAAAATTGATGTCTTAAATTCTGAGAAATCGCAAAAGGATATTTTGAGAAAGGCGGAAGAACAGCAGCGACTTGCTGTGCAAAGAGAGGCAAGCGAAACAGATAAGGTAGTGAGAGAACTGAAAGGAAGAGAAAAAGACCTTTCGAAGCAAATTGAAAAAAACAGAAAGGCTACCAGACAAGTTGATTTGGCAATTCAAAAAGTTATTCAGCGAGAAATAGAATTAGCGCGAAAGAAAGCTGAGGAAGAAGATCGCAGAAGGCAAGATGAAGAGAACAGAAGAATGATGGCCAACAGAGGCGCAAGTGGCATTGGCGTTAGCGGAAGTGTAAACACACCTGCAACTGCGTCATCAACAAACAAACCTATGGTTACTTCAAACGAAAGCAGACCCGTGGCAAGCAATGTAGCAAAACCCACTACTTCTTACATCAACAACCTTACTCCTGAAGTCGCTGCATTATCAGCAAACTTTGAAAGCAATCGCGGCAAATTACCATGGCCGGTAGAGAAAGGTTTTATTTCCCAAAGCTTTGGAAAATACAGGCATCCTGTAGAAGAAAAAGTAATGCTGGAAAATAACGGAGTGGATATCACCACTAATCCGGGTATGTCGGTTAGGTCTGTATTTGCAGGCGTTGTATCCAGTTCATTTTCC
>CALMWT010000066.1 GCA_937870855.1 uncultured Taibaiella sp. | reverse complement strand
GATAATCTATCCGTGCTGAAAGCATTCAATCCGTACTACGCTATCGAGTTGCTAACCCAATATCCAAAAGGCTTTTGGCTGCTCGGGGGAATTTTTCTTTGTACTACCGGGGCAGAAGCGCTTTATTCCGATATGGGTCACTGTGGGAGAGGAAATATTCGCGTGTCGTGGGTATTTGTGAAAGCTTGTCTCATTGTGAATTATCTGGGACAGGGCGCATGGCTACTGACGCAAAAAGGAACAATTTGGGATTCCGCACGTCACAATCCATTCTACGAACTTATGCCCGACTGGTTTTTGATAATAGGAATTGTGATAGCAACCCTTGCCGCAATAGTTGCCAGCCAGGCGATGATCTCCGCTTCTTTTACACTGATAAGCGAAGCCATAAAACTGAATTTATGGCCGAGAATGAAAATCAATTATCCCACCATAGAACGAGGACAATTGTTTATACCCGGCATCAACCTGCTGCTGTACGTGGGCTGCGTAGCCATAGTTCTCATCTTTCGTAAGTCTTCTAATATGGAAGCTGCTTATGGACTTGCCATTGTATTTACCATGATTATGACATCGGGGCTTTTTGCCTATTACATGTTCATAAAGCGCGTACCATTGATTGGGATCATCGGCTATCTGGCCGTGTTTCTCACCATAGAATTTTCTTTTCTTATAGCTAATCTTGAAAAATTTCCTCATGGCGGGTATGTGGCATTGATTGTTGCGGGAGTTTTGTTTTTAGTGATGATTACCTGGTTTAAATCGCGCAAAATCAAGAACCGGTATGTAGAGTTTGTAAGGCTGGAAGACTATGTTCCCATTCTTCAGGAACTTAGCAACGACCGCACTATTCCCAAATATTCTACCCACCTCGTTTACCTTAGTAGCGCCAACAACCCCAAGGAAATTGAGCACAAGATCATCTACTCCATTCTTTACCGGAAACCAAAACGCGCAGACATCTATTGGTTTGTGCATGTAGATGTTTTGGACGATCCCTACACTATGGAGTACACCGTGCAGACTATTATTCCCAATGAAATTATCCGTGTAGAATTTCGGTTAGGATTTCGGGTGGAGCATAGAATACAAATGATGTTTCGCAAAGTGGTGGAAGACCTCGTAGTAAATAAGGAAGTAAATGTGGTGAGCCGCTACGAATCGCTGAGCAGAAATAATGTGATGGGAGATTTTCGTTTTATTGTAATGGAAAAATTTCTTTCTAAAGACAACAAACTACCTTTCTTCGACCACCTGATAATGAAGGGTTATTTCTGGTTGAAAAAAATAAGTCTGTCGGAAGAACGAGGTTTTGGTCTTGATCCTTCCGACGTAACGCTGGAAAAATACCCGATCATTGTATCGAGTGTGAGGGAAATGAATTTGAAGAGAGTACAGGAATAAATATCGCATTAAGTTTCAACGGCTTTTCCATGCTTGCTGTCCACCCACACATTTTCTGAACTCCAGAGTGTTTGTTGCCTAAAAGTTTCTTGCCGTACCGGACAATCGGGCAGCGCACAAAGTTTGCAGGAATACGGCGCGCAGGCATCTATATGCACGAATATTTCAATCTTGTTTCCAAAATGCTTTCCGATCATTTCTTCCAGCAAATGAATTTCTTTTTCGCCATCAGCCACACGGTAGTACCAGGGTAAAGTCATGTGCGCATCTACGTGCATTACGTTGCCATATTGTATTACGCGCATATTGTGCATGTCTATCCACTGTGGACGACGATTATTTTGAATAAAGTCAATAACCTGCTCCAAAAGATGTTCATCTGCTTCATCCATAATTCCTGCCAGCGATTTTCGCACTACCCTATATCCGGTAACAATAATTACCAGAGCAAAAATTAATGCTACTGCACTGTCTAACCATTGCCACCCGGTAATAAGAAGCAACACCAGGCCCGCTATGATAGCAAACGTAGAGTAGGCATCTACACGAAGGTGTTTTCCTGCCGCTTCCAACGTTGCCGATTTGTGCTTTTTTCCTTGCTGAATAGCGTAAGTGCCAGCAAAAAAATTGATTAATCCTGCCACTCCGGTAATGAGAATGCCGTAGTCGAGTTCGTGTAATGGCGTGGGTTCGATAAGCTGTCCAATAGCTTCATAAATGATAAACACACCTGCAATGAAAATCAAAGAACCTTCAATGGCGGCAGATATAAATTCCACCTTACCATGCCCATAAGGATGATTAAGATCGCGGGGCTTTGCCGCAAGCATAACGCTATATAAACCGATAAAACCTGTGATCACATTCACGGTGCTTTCCAGTGCATCGGTAAAAATGGCCACAGAATGGGTAAGATACCATGCAGTAAGCTTTGCAAGGAACAACACCACAGAAAGTATGGCTATTAGTCTTTGAATTTTTATCGGCATGTTACGTTAGTTTGTTTCCCGCCACGAACACTACGAAAAGAAAAAAGACACAACGACATTTCTTTTTCTTTTGTAAACGTTGTTATCGTAGTGCTCTTTGCGTGAAATAGTCTGAACCGAAATTTATAGAATTAAAAGATGACCAGAAACACTTTGCGGTTTCGCGCCTTCACGTGAAATTGTCTGAACCGGAATTTATAGAAATAAAGGAAGACCAAAAACACTTTGCGGCTAAGTATGATGTCTGAACTGGGATTTGGGGGATTAAAAGATTAAGGGATTTCTTGAATAAATTCTGTGCGATTTTTCTTAGCGTTTTTGTGCGAAATAATTTCTTACGGCTGCTCCACTCCATCCTGCAAGTCCGCCAACTATTGCTCCTATTAACGCGCCAATGAAAAGAAAAATTATTGAATTGGGTAAATGAAACAACTGCGCCATGCGCGAGGAAAGGATATGTTCATTCGCATAGTCTTTAATAAATGCTGCAACGAACCAGAGCAGAAAAATACCGAGAAAGCCTGCAAGAAAAGCTTTGCCATTATTAAAACGGAAAAACGCAGCCACAGAAAAACAAACAACCGCCAAACTCCACCAGGGAAGGAAATATTCTGCTACAAATGAAAGCAGCGCTATGAGTATAATCGCAAGTAGTAAACGCACTTTTTGAGTTTTGAGTTCTGAATTATTCTTGTTTAATAGTTCGGTGTTTCAATCTTTCTTGGTGTTTCTTAGCGAACCTTCGCGCACGTTGCTGTTATTTTTTTACCGCAGAGTACGCAGAGATGCGCAAAGTTTCGCAGAGTTTCCTGTGGGTTTAATTATACATGGGTCTTTATGGTTTCTTAGCGAGCCTTCGCGCACGTTGCTGTTATTGTTTTACCGCAGGGCACGCAGAGAAGCGCAAAGTTTCGCAGAGTTTCCTGTGGGTTTAATTATACATGTGTGTTTATGGTTTCTTAGCGTTTCTTAGCGAACCTTCGCGCACGTTGCTGTTATTTTTTTACCGCAGAGTACGCAGAGATGCGCAAAGTTTCGCAGAGTTTCCTGTGGGTTTAATTATACATGGGTCTTTATGGTTTCTTAGCGAGCCTTCGCGCACGTTGCTGTTATTTTTTTACCGCAGAGGACGCAGAGAAGCGTAAAGTTTCGTAGAGGTTATTGTGGTTTAATTGTCCAGGTGTACTTGATGTTTTTGTTGCTTTGTCTTTCTTGATTTGGCAAAAATGCAAGCTGATAATATTTCCCTTCTACCCAATGATCTACAAACGTACCGTAATGTTTACTGCCGGGATTCCCTGATTGTCCACCGGGATAAACACCGTAAGCGGTAATTGAATCTCTTCCCATCTCGACGATCATTCGCCATGAAGGACCGTGTGTTTTCTTCACTGCATTGATGGTGTTGCCCCATCCGCCAATCTTTAAATTTTTATAGCTGAAAGCATCGAGCTTGGCAAGGTGCGTGAGTTGTGTTCCTTTGACTTTGTACCACTCGAGTGAGCCTAAACTCTTCTCCAGTTTATTAAGGCTATCATCTGTTTGTTGTAAACTTAGTTCTATTGCATCCTTAAATGTTTCCTTTTTAGAAGTTGTCTTATCGTCGTAAAAATTACTCGTAGAATCAGAAAGCATCAGTTGCATTGTTCTTTCCTCCTTGGGAAATATTAATGCGGAGAATTCATCCCACCATATTGTTTCGTTGATAAAGTACCACCATACTTGAAATGCTGTCATTATACTGTTATCTACAGTTTCATTTTGGGTAACTCCACAAAAATTGTCTATCTGACGCGTTATTAAACTTATAGTCCTTGTATGGTTAGAGTTGGAAAAAGCGAGAGAATAAAAGCCTTCAAGGCTATTCTGCAAGAATGGTTGTTCATCATTTTGCATGAGCGTCATTTTTTCTACACTACAATTTTCAAGGGTTTTTGTAAAATCAAAAGCATTCATACCACCTCTAAAAATTTCATTTATCCTCCACGCCCTGAAATCATGAAAATACCCATTGTACCAGTAAGGATAAGTGCTGTCGGTAGTGATCTGGTTGGCTGATGCGAGATAACCTTGCGGCGGATTGAGCACATGCGGATTTTCAGCCATCGGAATGTTTTGTCTCCACATTGTTGCACTTGTATTTCCTTTCATCACGTAGCGTCCCTGGTCTTTCCATTTATTGATGAATTGTCCTTGTCCCCACATGGCAATGTTACCTGCACGATCGGCATACACTATGTTTTGTGCAGGACATTGAAAGTGCATAATTGCTTCTGTAAAACCAGCATAATCTTTCGCTTTGTTGAGCATCTGGATCGCAAGCAATTCATTCGTTCCACGGTGTGCCATCCACTGCATTGCAAACATTTTTCCGGTGCGCAAAGGATCAGGGAAACTCTCATCGTAATTAACCGGACCATGCAAAGTGTATAGCACCGTATCCATAAAATCCGGCTGACCTTTAATCTTTATTGTCTCTATCCATTTATCAAACGGTCTTGATTTTCCATCGAACCTATAAAAGTGCTTGTCTATTGCTTCTATTTCGTAAAAATCTTTTACATCGCGGTAGTTGTTGGTAAAACCCCATGAAATAGAATCATTGAAACCAATGATAATTCCGGGTGCGCCCGGCAATGAAACACCATACACGTTCATGCCATCCGATTGCAATTGCATTTCGAACCATAGTGCTGGAAGATTTAATCCAAGATGCGGATCATTGCAAAGTATAGGAGCGCCGCTGGCTGTGTGTGTGCCACTGATAGCCCATGAGTTGGAACCGATACCCGTTTCAGAATTTTGAATTTTGAATTTTGAATTTTGAATTTCTGTAGTGGTGTTCTCAATTTGAGTTTTGAATTTTGAATTTTGAATTTTTGTAGTGGTGTTCTCAAGTGGAAGGCTTGAACTCGTGCTTCCCCCTCCTTGGGAGGGGGGTAGGGCGAGGCGTGACCACACACTATCACCCGGCGCTTGCGGAATGGTAAGTGATGGCGCATCGAATTTTGTCCCTTCAGGAATTACTGGAATACTTCCTTTTAATCGCAGGGGAAAAAGAAATTCAAACTCTTCTTTCGGCAAATGGTCTTTCAAAACTGTGAGGGGAAAATCTTCTGTGTAACCTGTAAGATCATCAGCCATTGTTTTCAAAAGCAAAGCGCATTTCAGATTCGTCCACGGCTCTGGTGCGTAGCCCATCAACTTGTACTCGATGGGATAATCTTTAAACCGCAAAGAAGAAATATAACTGTTCACACCTGCGGTATAAGCATCAAGCATTTCTTTTGTCCGGGGATTAATGGTCATTGATTTTAGCGAATTTTCTGCACCATGCACCATTCCCTTTCTTCTCTGCCCACGATCGAATTCGAGCACTGCATTTTTTCGTTCTTTGGTTTTTTCATCCGTCACCCATTTCTCTCCAACAATTTCTCCAATCCTCCCAGCCGCTGCATGAGTTTGAAATTCCATTTGCCAAAGCCGGAAATAAGCATGAATATATCCTTGTGTGAAATACAAATCATGATCGTTGGAGGCATGAACATGGGGCACCATCCTTTCTTCCATCCACACAGAAACCGGCTGCTTAATTTCCTTTATTGAAAATTCGGTGCTGAAGTTTTTGGAAGCCGATTCTGCATTTGCTGCCCATCCATTGATAGGGTCAAGCAATTTGCCCAGAGCCGGCAATGAACCTACAGGTGTATTCAGCAAAACAACAACTGCAATTGTTAGCAACGGTATCATTACAGCTTGCAATAATCTCATTATCCCCTTCATTGCTCCTAAGATAAGGGTTTTGCACAGACGGAAGGTTTGCCATGGAAATCCTGAATGATTTCACACAGCTTTTCCTTTTTCCCTTTTCCCTTTCCCTTTTTCCCCTCCTCCATCTGGCACGTTCTTTATTTAGCTTTTCTTACGAAAATATTAATAGCAAATAATGAGCAGAGAGCAACCGAAACCAATTGAAACGGAAGAAGAAAAACAAGAAGCACATGCGTTTTACAGAGAAGCGTTGAATTTGCTACATGAGAGCGGAGTAGAATTTATGTTGGGCGGTGCATTCGCTATGTTTCACTACACCGGTTTGTACCGCGACACTAAAGACCTCGATGTTTTCCTGAAGCCATCTGACTATCCGAAGGTGATGAAATTCTTTGCCGAGCGTGGCTATGAAACCGTGATGTATGATGTCCGCTGGCTGGCGAAAATTTATAAAGGCGAATACTTTATTGATCTGATTTTTGATACCGTAAATAATATTTGTCGTGTGGACGATAGCTGGCTGCAACATGCGCCGGAAGGAGAATTTTGTGGTGTGAACGTAAAATTTCTACCGGCAGAAGAATTGATCTGGTGCAAGAGTTATGTGATGAACCGTGAGCGCTTTGATGGTGCAGACATCAACCATGTGATATTGAAATACGGTAAAAATCTTGATTGGAAAAGGTTGCTCCAACGTTTAGATCCTCACTGGCATTTACTGCTTGCGCACATCATTTTGTTTCAGTTTGTTTATCCTACCGACTTCCACGACATCATTCCGAAATGGTTGTTCGATGAGTTAGTTTCCCGCGCAAACGATCAGTACGAATTACCATCGCAAGTAGAAAGAGTTTGTCGTGGGCCGATAATAGATAATACGCAGTACAGTGTGGATGTAAAACAGTGGGATTATAAATCGTCCACCATCAAAACAGTATAGGAATGCCGGGTGAAAATGGAAAAATAAGAATTGCAGCAGTAGGCGATATTCATGTTCGGGAAACCGATCGTGGCAAATGGTCGCCCTGTTTTAAAACCATTTCCAACATCGCAGACATTTTTTTGATTTGCGGCGATCTTACAGATACCGGTGACGAAGGCGAAGCAGAAGTGCTTGCAGAAGAATTGAAAGCGTGTCAGGTTCCCATAGTTGCAGTGCTGGGCAATCATGATTATGAAAAAAGCAGACACAAACTAATCCGGCAAATAATGATTACCGGAGGTGTTCACGTTCTGGATGGAGAAGCTGTAATTATAGAAGGTGTAGGATTTGCCGGAGTAAAAGGATTCGGCGGTGGTTTTGACAACCACATGCTTTCTATGTTTGGGGAAGGAGCAATGAAGGCATTTGTACAGGAAGCAGTAGATGAAGCGTTGCACCTTGACCGTGCACTTGCCAGGCTCGACCAGGAAAATGCAGATATTCCGAAAATAGCCGTGATGCACTATGCGCCGATTAAAGAAACTATATTGGGTGAACCCGAAGTTATTTATCCGTTCCTCGGCTCTTCGCGTTTGGCAGAGCCATTAAACAGAAGAAACGTAGTCGCAGCATTTCACGGACATGCACACGCGGGTATTTTAGAAGCGCAAACAGAAAACGGAATTAAGGTCTTCAATGTCGCCCGACCCATTCTTCAAAAACTTGGGTATGAATGCGGCTTCTTCGTGTTTGAAGTTTAATGCAAATCTGTTGAAACGTGTAAGTAGTTTTCTTTAAAAAGCTACACTCTTCCTGCCGGTGCGCAATCACCAACAACTTCTTAAAATATAATTCCGTTACCTTTGAATTATAGTTGACCATCCTATTTTCTACATCCTACCTGCCTTGGTGATTGTTTAGAAAATGGTTACCAAGGGGAACGCCGAAAACCTTTTCAGAGTAGGCAAAAACTTTTTTTTCATGATTACTTTTTTACACCAGAGAAACCGATGGAAGCATTTGCTATTAATGTCTTTCATTCTATTGTGCAACATTGCAAACGCACAAAATGTGACCACGTATGGATTTGCTCATAGCATTGGAACCTACACCCAGGTGAATGATGCATTGGGAACCGATCTTCCGTTAGTAAAAGCAGATAGTTATATCTCTCCGGCTCAAAACATTGGCTTCAACTTTGTTTATGAGGGCACTACCTACACTCAGTTTAAGATGGCATCCAATGGGTTTATCAGCTTAGGTAGCGGAACGGCTGTGTTAACGGCTAATAATCTATCAACTGCCAATGCAACTTCTCGTCCTATTATAGCACCACTTTGGGATGACCTTGACGGAAATGCAACAGGTAATGTCAGCAAGGCGATTTACGAATTAACAGGTATTGCACCAAACAGGGTTCTGACTGTAGAGTGGAGAAATTGGGAGTGGAATTGGAATTCTGCAAATCCTGTAATGAGCTTTCAGGTGAAACTATATGAAACAACAAACGTTATTGAATTTGTTTACCGCCAGGAAACCGGTTCAGTAAATTCAGGTACCGCTTCCATAGGAATAGGCTCTGCAACAGGATCGGGCAATGGTAGCTATCTTAATGTAACATCGGTAACAACTCCAGCAGTAAGCAGTACAAGCAGCGTAACAAACATCAGCACCAAACCTGCCAACAATCAGGTTTTTACATTTTCCCCTCCCGCTCCTTGTAACAGCCAACCACCGCTTGGACAGACTACAGCAAGTGTAACAAACGCATGCTCCAACCAACCTTTCACATTAGGTGTGTCAGGACTACCTGTGATAACAGGCGTGACTTACGAATTTCAATCCTCCCCCGCAGGAACTAATAATTTTACGTCACTTGGTGCGCCACAATCATCGTCCACTTTCACAATAAACAGCCAGGCTGCACCCACAGACTATCGTGTAATTATTACCTGTACAGCAGCTACGTTAAGCACAACAGCCACGTTTGTAAATGTTGGACAAAACCTTTATTACAATTGTCATTGCATACCGGTTAGCGGATGTGTGAATGAAGGAATAGACAGCGTAGCGTTTGGCACTTTTAGTAATACTTCTGGTACTTGTACAAACTCCTCGGGCTATACTAACTATGCTAATCTCGGATCGGTTGCCTCGGTAAATCAAGGCGATATGTTAGCGCTGACCGTAAAGGCAAAGATCAATTCCAACCCTGCAAGTGCTGGCGTATGGATTGATTTTAACCAAAACAGCATTTTTGAAGCAACAGAATATACAAGTCTTGGATCTGCAACGGTAACTATACCATCGGGTGGAACTCCCTACATTTTCTCGGCAAATGTTCCGATTGATGCAAATGCCACCACCGGCATCACCCGTATGCGGATCAGATCAGCAAATCAAAATGGAATAACAAATACTTCTTCGTGTATCACATCGAGCGCATTTGGAGAGTTTGAAGATTACCTGATTACTATAAATCCAGGCATTCCATGTGCAGGCACGCCAAATGCAGGAAGCATTACGACTGCTCCTACCACAGTATGCCCTTCGGTCAATTTTACATTAACCGCAAGCGGCTTTACCAGTGGCGTAACAGGATTGAACTATCAATGGCAAGTTTACAATTCAGCTACTACCACCTGGGGTCCTGCACCGGGAACAAATAACCTGATGACTTATACGGGAAGCATCACAAGTCCAACTGATTTCCGTTTTTCAATTACTTGTACCAATGGAAATGGAACTGCTGCTACAACCCCTGTATCCATTGCCGTAACAACGTTTGCGCAGTGCTATTGTATTCCTACTAACACTACCAACACCACTTATTTTATCAACAGCTTCACCACTACAGGCGGGCTTTCAAACATCAGCAACACAAACAGCGGACTTTCATCAGGCGGTTATGGAAACTTTAGTTCTCAGATAGTTTCGGTTCTTGCCAACGACAGTTTTACATACAATGCTACTTACACCACAGGAAGTACTTTTGGCACTAAGGTTTGGATTGACTGGAATCAAAATGGCTTGTTTACGGATGCTGGTGAGCAAGTACATATAACTTCCGGTTATTCCAATACCTCTAGCAAGACAATAGTAATTCCTCCCACTGCATTACCAGGTCAAACGCGTATGAGAATAGGTAATTCCTTTACGCCAAATACTGGTCCTGCGGGACCATGCGTTAACAACCTGAATGGAGAATATGAAGATTATACTGTGGACATTATACCATTGGTTCAGTGTTCGGGCACACCAACTGCGGGTACAGCTTCCGCACCGGTAGCTGCCTGCGTTAATGCACCGTTTACGCTGCAATCTACAGGTTATACTACAGGACTTGGACTTACCATGCAATGGGAAGAAGCTCCCGCAGGTACAGGATTATGGAGTACAATGACCGGTGCTACCACTGCAACCTATACAATCACAGGGGGCATTACAAGTGCAATGGACTATCAAATGAAAATCACCTGTGCCAATGGCGGAGGCAACAGCGTTTCCAATTTAGTGACGGTGGGTATCAATCCGTTTTACAACTGCTATTGCACTCCTGCAAGCGGCTGTGTGAACGAGGGAATAGTAAATGTAACTTTCGATGTGCTGAACAACAATTCTACATTCTGCACAAACACATCGGGCTATAGTGATTTTTCTGGTCTTGGCGCACTTGCAACCGTAGTTCAGGCACAAACAGTTTCTATATCGGTAACAGGAAATATCAATTCCAATCCGGCAAGCGTGGGTGTATGGATTGACTACGATCATAGCGGAACTTTTGACACCAGCGAATACACTTTGATAGGTACTTCCAGCGGAATCTCTCCTTTACCTTCTAATTATATCTACAGCGGGAATATTGTAATTGATCCGCTCGCGCTAACCGGTATAACAAGAATGAGGGTAAGGCAGGCAAATCAGTCGGGTATTGCAAAAACATCGGCGTGTACCAATACTGGTGTATTTGGGGAGTATGAAGACTATCTGATTAACATCAATGCAAGCAACAACTGCTTTGGCAATCCAACGGCTGGTGTCATTACTTCTCCGGCATCTGTTTGTCCAACTATTCCGTTCTCTCTTTCTACAACCGGCACTACAAATGGTGTTTTAGGTCTTACCTACGAATGGCAATATTACAACACTACTACCAGCACGTGGGATCCTGCTCCAGGCACTAATAGCAATTCAACTTACACTGCATCTACAGGCATTACTGTGGCTACAGATTATCGTTTGAAAATCGTTTGTACCAATGGCGGTGGCTTTGATATTTCAACTCCTGTTACCGTAAGTATTTCCCCTGTTGTTCTTTGCTATTGCACTCCTGGCGGAACAAACAGTACTTATTACATCAATAATCTGTCAACTGCGGGTGGCATTATGAACATCAACAAAGTCGGTTCAGGATTTTCGACAAGTGGCTATGGCGATTTTACAACTACAGATACACTAACAGTTGCAGCAAGTAATATATTCACGCTTAATGCAGCATTTGGAAGTGGCACAAATACGTTTGGTGTAAAAATCTGGATTGACTACGATGGCGATGGCAGCTTTGCACAAGCTAGTGATCAAGTTTACGCATCGGCTGCGTACTACAATACTTTCTCTACGTCTATTACCATTCCACCCACAGCCACTCCTATTACCACAAGAATGAGGATAGGTATTTCCTTTACTCCAAACACCGGGCCTGCTGGTCCATGTTCAGTAATCAGTGGTGAGTTTGAAGATTATACCATAGTAATTCTTCCTGCTCCTTCTTGTCTTGTGCCGTCGGGTCTGGTTGCAAATAATGTAACAAGCAGCGCGGCAGACTTAAACTGGGTGGAAAATGGCACCGCTACACAATGGAGAGTAGAATACGGACCAACTGGTTTTACACAAGGAACAGGAACAGTGGTAACAGTTCCAAATAAACCTTACAATTTGACCGGACTTTCTCCGAATACTCAATATAGCTATTACGTAAGAGCTTTATGTAGTGCAAATGATTCCAGCACAAATGGAGGTCCGTATAGTTTTTTCACCACGCAAATTCCTCAGACAGTTTTCCCTTATGCTCAAAACTTTGAAACCGGAGCAACAGATTGGACAGTGTCAAACGGAACTCAGGCAAACAAATGGTATGTGGGTGCTCCTGGCGTAAATGTTGGTACCGGCGGACTGTATGTATCAAACGATGGTGGACTTACAAACAGTTATGACAATATATTGGCGAGTGCGGTACATGCTTATCGCGACTTAGATCTTACATCATTTTCTACGACAGTGCCTCTTACTTTCAATGCGTATGTTGTTGGAGAATCCTGCTGCGATTATATCAGGGTTTGGATGGTGCCAACAAGTTACCAGCCAACTCCGGGAACTCAAATTGTTGCCTCAACCGGTCTTACACAACTTGCCTCAATCAATGTATTATCAGCATGGACTCCTTATAATCTTACAATTCCTACCAGCTATACCGGTGGTGTTGCCAGACTTGTAATAGAATGGAGAAATGACCCAAGCTTGGGTAGTGCACCTGCCAAACTTGATGATTTGACCATTGGAGGGTTTCCACTTTCTATAACACTGCGAGACATAAACGCGGAGAATGTTGGAAACAGAAACCGTATCAACTGGTTTACTGAAGCCGAATTCAAATCAGATGTGTTTGAACTGGAAAGAAGTTTGGATGGAATTGAGTTTAGCAAACTTGCTACTATCAATGCAAAAGGCGAAGCATCAACCTATACTTACTGGGATGAAGCGCCTGTAAGTGGTGTAAATCACTATCGTCTTAAAATGATGGATGCAATCGGCAAATTCTACTATTCAAAAACTGTTTCTGCAACTCTGAAAGGGGAAGGTGCTTTCACCGTTCAGGCATTTCCTAATCCTGTAAGCGATCAACTAACCGTTGTGGTTCGTGGTACAAAGGCAGACAATGCACTGGTTCGTATTACCGACCTTACCGGAAAAGTAATTCGTACAATTAGCATGGATAAGGAAACTGTTACCATTGACATGAAAGGTTTGGCGCAAGGGTTTTATCTGGTGAAATACACAGATGGCAGCAATGCACAAACAATCAAAGTGAGCAAACAATAATTGAATTTTCATTGAAAGTTAAAGCTCGGTTCGCCGGGCTTTTTTCATGCCTTCCGGTGGAAAACTATAACAAGTCTTCACTTCTATTTTCTGTTATTTTGTGAGCCTGCGAACGAGTGTGCAGTTCTCTCTATGAAGTTTTCACATTTACACAATCATACACAGTTTTCGCTCCTCGATGGAGCTTCCAATATTTCAAGACTATTTGAAAAAGCAGCAAAAGATGAAATGCCGGCCATGGCTATCACCGATCATGGAAATATGTTTGGTGTGTTTGAATTTGTGGCAGAGGCATGGAAAAATAAAAAAGTAGTTGGTACTACAGCAGAAGGAAAAGAGATCACTGAACCTGTAGTAAAACCTGTTATCGGCTGTGAATTTTATGTGGTAGCAAACCGGCACAAACGTCAGTTTTCTAAAGACGATAAAGATCAGCGTTACCATCAGTTGTTGCTTGCAAAAGATGAGACAGGTTATAAAAATCTGGTGAAGCTTTGTTCGCTGGGCTTTATGGAAGGGCTTTATGGAAAATATCCGCGAATAGATAAGGAGCTAATTCTCCAATATCATGAAGGATTGATAGCCACAACTTGTTGTCTCGGTGCCTCCGTGCCAAGAACTATTTTGAGAAAAGGGGAAGATGCAGGCGAAGTAGAATTCAAATGGTGGTTGGATTTGTTTGGGGAAGATTATTATGTTGAATTCCAGCGCCACGATATACCGGAGCAAATAAAAGTAAATGAGACGCTGGTAAAGTTTGCCCGAAAGTATAATGTTCCCATTATCGCGTCCAACGATTCGCATTATGTAGATCGGGAAGATGCAAACGCTCACGATATTTTACTCTGCATCAATACAGGAGAAAAACAAAGCACTACCAAAGCAAAGGATTTTGCAGACGATGACGAAGCAAAACCAAAAGACACTCGCTTCGCATTTTACAACGATCAGTTTTACTTTAAGAACACAACTGAAATGTCAACGCTTTTTGCGGATTTACCGGAAGCGATTGACAACACGAATCTGATAGTTGACAAGATAAAGCCGCTGAAACTGGAGCGTGAAATTTTGCTTCCACATTTCAAAGTACCCATAGAATTTCACGACGATCAGGATGCCTACCTCGAACACCTGACCTGGACGGGAGCGAAGGAACGATATAAAGAACTCACCCCAGAAATAGAAGAACGTATTCGATTCGAGCTGTTCACGGTTAAAACAATGGGCTTTGCAGGATACTTTTTGATTGTATCCGATTTTATCAAAGCAGGTCGGGACCTTGGCGTATTTGTAG
>CALMWT010000065.1 GCA_937870855.1 uncultured Taibaiella sp. | reverse complement strand
GGCTGCTGTCTTTCGACATTGAGATGAAACTGAGGAGTAGGTTCCAAAAGCTTAGGCCAGGTTCGCTTAGGCCGTCTTTGGTAAACCATGCGTATTGGTAATTGCGGCTGTTGTAAAAGCTGCGCATGTTTTGTGCGGTAGCAGAGTCTATATTGTTGCCACTCATATACTGCTCCAGGCGCATACTGTCTAAAAACACATCGGTGAAGCTGTTTTGTGCGGTTATGCTTTTATCGCGCTCTGTAAAAATCTTTTTACGTCCCAGCCTCATTTTTCCATTCTCGTCACATCCTGTCAATATCACAAAAAGAGCCATTGCCAGCCCCATTATCCATCTGTTCATACTAAAAATCTATTGATTGTGCACCAAATTAATTGCAATGCAATCACTAATCATAATTGTGCCAAGAAAAAAGGAGTCCGGGTGTTTCGCCAGACTCTTTCTTTTTATTTGCTTTCCAACCTTATGATCGGTACTATCATCTCTTCCAGCGAAATACCTCCATGCTGAAAAGTATTCCGATAATAATTGACGTAGTGATTATAATTATTGGGGTAGCAAAGGAAAACATCTTCTTTCGCAAAAATGAATGTAGAACTGACATTGGGTCTTGGCAAACCCACCACTCTCGGATCGCGGAAAGCAAGCACATCGCGGTCTTCATATTGGAGGTTGCGTCCGTGTTTGTAACGAAGGTTGGTAGTAGTGGCGCGGTCGCCCACACATTTGCTCGGCGTTTTTACACGCACAGTACCGTGGTCGGTAGTGATGAAAATCTGGATGTTCTTATCTGCAATTTTGCGCAAGGCACGGTGTAAAGGCGAGTGCTCAAACCAACTAACTGTTAGTGAGCGGTAAGAGACTTCATCGCTTGCAAGTTCTTTCAGCACTTCCATTTCGGTGCGCGCATGTGAGAGCATATCCACGAAGTTGTACACAATCACATTCAGGTCGTTGTTCAGATAGTTGTGAATGTTGTCTTCAAACAATTTACCATCTTCATTATTCGTGATCTTGGTGTATTGCCATTTAAGATTGTCAAGTTTCAAATCCTTCAACTGTCCTTCAAGAAACCTTGCTTCATACAGATTCTTGCCACCTTCGTCATCATCGTTCTTCCATTCGCTCGGAAATTTCTTTTCGATGTCTGCGGGCATCATTCCTGCAAAAAGTGCATTGCGGCTGTATTGCGTAGCTGTAGGAAGAATGCTGTAAAACATATCTTCTTCCAAAAGCCTGAAACTATCGGTAATGATGTGCTGAATAGCTTTCCACTGGTCATAGCGCAGATTATCTATCAGAATTAAGAAAGTTGATTTTCCCTGTTCTAAGTGTGGGGCGATTTTTCTTTTAATAAGCTCGTGCGAAAACACCGGAGCTTCAGCTTTGCCGCTGATCCATTTTTCATAATTCTTCGACACGTACTTATAAAACTCTGTATTCGCTTCAGACTTTTGCGATTGCAATACTTCCATCATTTCAGAGCTATCGCTGCGTGCCATTTCAAGCTCCCAGTAAATCAGTTTCCGATACAACTCTTTCCATTCTTCATGATCGGGATTAGAGCTGAGTGCCATAAAGAGATTTCTGAATTCCTGCTGATATGCCTGCGTAGTTTTCTCGGAAACCAAGCGCTTTGTGTCAATAATTTTTTTGAGTGACAGCAACACCTGATTTGGATTTACAGGCTTTATCAGGTAATCAGAAATCTGCGAACCGATCGCTTCTTCCATAATGTTTTCGGCTTCGTTTTTTGTAACCATAACTACCGGAAGCTGTGGCAAAAATTCTTTTATGCGCGACAAGGTTTCCAGTCCGGTAAGTCCCGGCATACTTTCATCGAGCAATACTACATCCACATTCTTTTCTTTCAATAGTTCCAGCGCGTCATGTCCGTTGCTTACGGAGGTAACGTCGTAGCCTTTGTTTTTTAAAAAAAGTATTTGCGATTTCAGTGAATCTATTTCGTCATCCACCCATAAAATTTCACCTTGTGTATTCATTGTTTGGTCTTGTGCTTTTGGTTAAATGCTGTTTAGTAATCCGATTAAAGTTACAGCTATGCGTTATACCATTCGGTGTTTAACGCAATATTCGCAACCCGGTCTTTTGTAATAACGTGGTTTGTAATTTACTATTGCAATGACTAATTAAAACACATGCCTGCAACTGCACCCACTGTCACTATACGTTCTGCAAGAAAAGAGGACTGTCCCAGGTTATTGGAATTGATCCAGGAACTTGCTGATTATGAGCGCGCCAGTGGAGAAGTAACGGTGTCGCTTCCGCATTTTGAAGAAAGTGGTTTTGGGGAAAATCGTGTGTGGTGGGCGCATGTGGCTAGCGTGCCCCAGACCTCCTCCGAAGAAAGCCTTCCCCTAACCCCCTCCGAAGGAGGGGAAGCTGAAACCATTGTTGGTTTTGCTTTGTATTACGTACGTTACTCTACCTGGAAAGGACAACGCATGTACTTGGAAGATATAATCGTTACCAAAAAATGGCGTTGTAAAGGAATTGGTAGCAAGCTTATGGATGCCCTTATCGAAGAAGCCAAACAAAAACATTTTTCAGGAATAATGTGGCAGGTGCTTGAGTGGAATGAGCCTGCGATAAAATTTTATGAGCGGTATCAGCCAAAGTTTGATGGCGAGTGGGTGAATGTTTCGATTGAGATAAGCGTAAAGGAATAGGGAAGGGAAAGGGTAGTTTCCTGAGCTTCTTTTGCTGCAATACTCAGCTTAGTGATGAAGTCGGGTTTGGTTTGTGCGAAGTTTGCCTCTGCTATCAATGCGCCTACTGCTGTACCTGACCGAAGCAACTGCTTGCTTAAAACAAACTCATTTTTATTATGGGAAAGATGCTGATACAATCGCACTACTGAAATTGCAAACAAATAGCTCTTGTCTTGCAGTTGAGAGGCCTCATTACATAAAGATACTTTTCTGTTCTTCCCCCTTCCTTAATCCTTCTTCCCGCTTCCTTAATCCTTCTTCCCTCTTCCTTAATCCCTCTTCCCTCTCTAAAAGTCCGTGATTCCCCGGTTCATATATGCGGGGCATTTGTACACTTTCAACTGAAAAGAAAGATGGAAAAGGAACATCATGTACTGATCTTTAGTGCTGGAATTACCTCTTTGTTTTCCTTCTCTTCCCAGCGGATCCGATGGCGTAACTTCAATAGAACGGTCTTGCAAAAAATAGGCAGGATTTTGTATTTGCGGATCGTTGGGAAAATAATTGTTACCCACATAAGTAGTGCTTACATCGTCCATGTAATCCGTTGTTGTAAGACGATCGGCAATTTCAAATCCTATATTCAAACCCGGACGCAGCCAGTATTTAAAACCCACACCTACCGGAAAACACATTGCAAACTTGCCGTACTTTCTGTCATCGAATCCTGCGTTTTGTCCTTCAGTTCCTAATTTTCTGAGGTTGTATTTTTTACCTCCATACTCTGCCCACGGGTCGTAATAAAAAACGCCTACGCCACCAGTAAGGTAAGGTGTCCATCGGTTGCCAATTTCACCGGTTGTGAATCTGAAAAAATTAAACTCCGCCTGCACGGCTGCTTCAAAAATGTTGCTTTGAAAACTGAGATTTCGTTTCTGATTGTAAACATTGCTTGAATATTTATCGAAATAGCCAACGTGTGTGTAGTTGATAACACCCTTCACAGCAATAAAAGGATTGAGGTGAAATCTGGCGAAGCCGCCCACTGCCGGACGAATAAACCGAAAACCATACTCATCATTAAGGTCGCCGAAATATTGGGAGGCTCCAACCGAAACGCCGTACTCAGAGCCGCTGTAATAGTTTTGTGCTTCGACTTTTGTGAAAGAAATTATCAGGGCAAAAAAACAAGCGATTTGTTTAAGCATATTCAAAAATAGCAGATTGAAATTAATAGTGAAAGGTTAATGAGTGAAGTAAACAATAGCTGCAATATTCCTGTGCATTTTACCCTTAACGTAAATGAGAATCAATTCCGTCTGTCAATTCCCCAATATAATTTTTGGCGGATAGTTTTAAGAAAGTTGTGTTCGTCGGGGCGCACCAGCGAAATGGTAAAATTTTCGCGCTTCACTGCCAATTGCACAGAGCTTGTTATTGCTTCCGTCCGGGCATCCATTGTACACAGATATTGCTCTGCCCGACCTTCCACTTCAAACGAAATAACATTGTCATCGGGTACCACAATGCTGCGTGTGTTTAAGTTGTGTGGCGCTACCGGAGTAATTACAAAACTTGAAGCCTGTGGAAATACTACAGGCCCGCCGCAGCTAAGAGAGTAACCAGTGGAGCCTGTTGGTGTGGCTACGATCAGTCCATCTGCCCAATAGGTGTTGAGAAATTCTCCATTCAGGTAAGTATGAATCTTGATCATGGACGAGGAGTCTTTTCTATGAAGTGTAAACTCATTGAGCGCGAAAGGAGAACCATCGAATAATGGAACGCTGCTGTCGAGGTGAATAAGTGTGCGTTTGTCAATTGAATAAGATCCACGAACTAAAGACAGTATAGCATTGTCAATTTCCTCCTCAGGTATTGCAGCAAGAAATCCTAACCTGCCCAGGTTAATGCCGATAATCGGAATGTTGGAAGAGCCGATGTAAGTGATCGTGTCGAGCAAGGTGCCATCGCCACCCAGGCTAAATAACATGTCGGTATGAGATGGAAGGTCGCGTTTTGAAGTAAATAATTTTGGTGTGTTCGGAAAGGAAATGTGAGGAGCAATTCTTTCGTAAAAATCTTTGAAGAAAATCATTTGCAAATGATGATCATTCAGTTTTTGAAGAATGCTTTTCAGAAACGGTACATTGCCTTCGTCAAATGTTCTGTTGTATATGGCAACAAGCATAGTTGTTAGTTGATGGTTGATGGTTGATGGTTGTGATGGTTGATAGTTGTTGGTAATTCAACAGCCACACATTGTTTGTAAAACCAACAACTACTCACTGTGGAAATGTAAAAATAAGTCTTTTTGCCTGAGGTGATTGATGGTGTATTCCAGGCGGATTTTAATGTCGTAGAAAGTAAAAATGTCTATTCCTACTCCGGCAGCGTAGAGTGGTTTGTTATTTAAGAAACTGTTTCCGCTAAATTGATTGTGAACATAACCTGCATCTGCAAACAATTTTGGGTAGATGCGAATAGGAATGACCGGGAGATATTTGAACCCAACTTTTCCGATAGTAATGTTCAACAACTCTCGTTTGAAATTGATACGCAATACACCAAAATGTGAACCGTCAATCACGTAATATTCATATCCTCTTACATAGTCGAACTTGCCGCCAAGCGCAGTACGAAGTGCATAAGGTTGTTCATCAGGGAAACTCAATCTACCTCTGAAAATTGTGGAGATATACCATTTGCCCGCAGGGTTAAAAAATTTTCCAACCTCAAGTGTTGCAAACGATTGATGGTTCATTCCTTCAATACCAAACCGTGAAATAAGTTGACCAATAATTTTAGTTCCCCGCAAAGGATAATTCCAATTGTCCGTTTTATTCTGTTCAAACCGATAGGATAATTCAATCATCTTCAGATTCGAACTTCCATTTTTATAGTATTCACTATTTAGCTTGGCAACCGTGTCTTCGATATTCAGATGTTTATAGCCTAACCTTAGTGTATGTCTGCTCGCATAAGCCGGGCGGTAAGTATAGGCCACCGATCCTTCGTAATGCCGCAAAATGTATTGGTCTTTGGTTTTGATGAATCTGAATTTATTACTGTCGGTTGTAAAAAAAGTTTCCTGACTTTCCGCTATGGCAAAGGCAATACCAAATCCATGTTTCTGCTGCTTGTCAATGTAGGGTTTCAAATATTCCAACCCAAACTTTCTTGTATAACCAACCTGCACAGTGGCAATCAGATTTTCAAGATTTCCGCGAAAATTTTTATGCCTTACAGTCACCCCGATAATGGCTCTGCGGATATCCCTGTTCTGCTCATTCCACCAAACATTAAAGTTGCGGTCGGCGAGTTGAAAAGTTGGTTCAGGAATTATAAACCATCGCTCTTTAACATGAATATTCCAGATTATGTTGCGGCTGATAAGCGTGTCAACTGAAATATGGATATGTGTGAAAAGACCTACAGTGGCAAGTCGAAGGCTATCTGATTTTCGATAAATTGGAATTGAATCACTCCGAACGACCTGTCCTTTTACGATGTTTAATTCGCGTAAAATGATCGCGTCTCGTGTTTTTTTATTCCCTGAAATATTTATCTCTTCAATTACAATATGGGTTGCCGCCGGTTGTGTCTCACGGTGCTGACACCACGCCGGTGAAATGCCGAATGCAAAGAATAGGAGCAGAAGGTATCTCATAGAATGCGCACAAGATAATTACAGCAATTAATACAGCCCATGTCCGATTTGTCAGGGAGGTCTTTAGTCAGTAATTTTAGTAGCATTGATTTATGAATTTCAGACCATTTTTATTTTTTGTAGTGGCGACCTTCAGTATTCTGTATGGTGCGTGTAAGCATGAAGTACATGCCCTGTCCACTCCTCCTGCTGCAAAAGGTAAATACCCCGATGCGGTTGCGAAGATCATGGAAACAAAATGTGCGGTCTCCGGTTGTCACAATGAAGCGAGTTATCAGATATCGGGAGGTGGTTTGAGAATGGATTCCTGGGAACATTTGTTCAATGGCGGCAATACGGGAGCAGCGATAGTACCTTTTAATGTTGAGAATAGTTCGTTACTGTATTTCACCAATGCGTGGGAAGCGTTTGGACTCATTCCACCCGACAACATGAAAATGCCGTATGGCGGTCCTCCGCTATCACAAGAAGAATATTTGACCCTGAGAAATTGGGTGATGGAAGGCGCACCAGATGCAAATAATAATGTTCCTTTTGGGTCGGACGCAGCCACTCGACAAAAAATCTACCTCACAATGCAAGGCTGTGATCTTGTTGCGGTGATAGATGCGGAGAAGAAAGTGGTGATGCACTATATTCAGGTGGGTAAAACTGCGGGTATTGAAAATCCCCATTGCATTCGTGTGAGTAATGATGGGCGATTTGCCTACGTAAGCTTTCTTGGTGGCGAGTACATTCAGAAGATTGATACAGAAACAGATCAGATTGTGGACGAAATGCACGTGGGAGTGGGTTCATGGAATGTATTTCAATTATCGCCCGATGGGAAGCAAATGTTACTAAGCGACTGGCGACCTGCACCCAATGGAAAGGTGGTCCTAATCAATACAGAAACAATGCAGATCGTCAATCAGTTTTCTGGTTTGCAATATCCACATGGAATCGCCAATAATGCAGACTTCACTACTTTTTTCATTACTGCACAATATGGTAATGTGGTGTACAAACTTTCGTTATCGCCAACTCCGGGCATTAAGCAAGTGAAAATTGACAACCAACCTTTATCCTTTTCAGCAGGTAAGCGCGACCCGCACGAAATAACAATGACACCGGATTTTTCAAAGTATTTTCTGACCTGCGAATTTTCTAATGAAGTAAGAGTGATGGATGCTAATGCCGATACTTTGATCAAGGTAATTTCCGTAGGCATAAAACCACAGGAGATGGCGATAAGCAAAAGCCGCCCTTACATTTTCATTACCTGTATGGAGGATGACGCTGCGGTAGGTTTTAGAGGATCGGTTTACGCAATTAATTATAATACTTATGAAGCGGTAAGAATTGACGCACCATTTTACCAACCGCACGGCATTGCAATTGATGATGTAAACTCCGTTTTTTATGTAGCCAGCAGAAATGCGAGTCAGGATGGTCCGGCACCACATCACAGTGCTTCCTGCGCCGGTAGAAATGGGTATTATCACACTTTCGATCTTACTACTTTTCAGCGACAGCCCAGGCGGTATGAAGTGGGCGTAGAACCCTATTCTGCGGATGTAAGATTTAAGTAGGCTCACTATATTGCGGAATGTTTACAGTTTCACTTCATGGTATAAAACTGCACGCTAAAATTGGTTTGTATCCGGAAGAAAAAATTCACGGAAACAATTTTGAAATAGATATTGATGTGTTTGTTGACATAAATAATTCAGATGCTTTTCCGTTCATTGATTATGCCATCGTGCATCAGATAGTATTGGAAGAATTTTCAAAAGAAGGAGAATTGCTTGAAACCTTTGTGGGAAATATTCATAAGGCAATCAAAAGCAAATTTGTTGAGGCAAATAAGGTACGGGTTGCCATCCGAAAATTAAATCCCCCACTGCAAGGTCTGGTAAATTATTCACAGGTTTCGTTCGAGGCATAGCATGATTACGTCCAACTGTTAGAAAATAATATCAATTGTTTCGTACAAATTAAGGTTTCGTTCTATCTTTGAGTAAAATGCTTTTTTATGATAAAACGTTTACTCTTATCCTCCCTGATAATTAGTTCAGTTATCACAAGCAAGGCACAGGTTTACAACTATAATTTTGGAACTATTGCAGATTCAATTACTTCGGGCAGCACTACCAGTCCCACATTTTTACCCACGCCATCTGGAGGCGCAACCGCTTATGCCCGGGTAGGAACTGGTGGAGGAAAAATTGTGGTAAAAACCCATTCCGGTTTTGGAAGCAATAGTTCGCTTCGTATTCAAGCACCTACAGGTACATCGGTAAACAAATTTTCTTTGCATGGTGTTTCAAACCCTACTACCACAATGGGAATTAAAGTCACATTTTCCATCGGAGACTCAGTAAATTCAATAGCAAGCAATGTAAACAGTGGTACATTCTATTTTTTTGCTGGTAACGGCGCTAATTTTTCCAATGCAAATCAATTTTCAGGTACACAAGTTTTTGCCGGTGTACGTTTGGTTTTAGGCGCATCGAGTGCTGCATTATCTGTTCGGGTTCCTTTGGCGGGTTGGTATAGCGATCCCACTGCGCCACTTTTTGTTCCATACGGCACGCCAATAACTGTGGCATTATACATGAACAACGGTACGTCATCTGTTACATACACCGACATAAACAATTCCTCGCGCACACTGGCCGCGGGTTATACCGATCTTTTTGCAAATGGGGTATATCAGACGAGTGTGCCTAATCCGGGTATTGCTTCCAACACGGTTTTAGACGATTTTATGTTTTATGCCGAAAGTTCAACCAATAACCAGGCAAATCTTTTTATTGATGACATTGTTTACACCAACAATATTGTAAATAACACTCTGCCTTTGAAACTTTCATTTTTTGAAGCCATTCCCGACAACAGCATCATGCGGCTTTTCTGGAAGACAGAAGCGGAGTCCAATCTGAAAGAATACATTGTTCAGCATTCTAAAGACGGAAAGACTTTCGCTGAAGCAGGTAGAGTGAAAAGCCTGAAAACGAACGGAAGTAGTTATACATTTTTGCATGAAAAACCTTCAGCGCAAAATTTTTATCGCTTGCAAATTATGAATGAAGAAGGTAGTTCGGAATACAGCCATATCATAACAGCGAAAATGCAAAATGCTTCGCCAGACATTAAGGTTTGGTTTGCCGAAGACCTTATCCATGTTACCCAACATACAAATGCCACCCTCCGCATTTATGATTTCAGTGGGAAGAAAGTAGTTAGTCAGCAGATGCGAAATTCAGATTATGCAATAGATGTGTCGTTCCTTACGCCTGGCAGTTACATAGGCGTATTGGAAGATAACAACAAAATCACCACGATCAAGTTCGTTAAGTGAGCCACTTTTCCTAAAGATGCAAAAGGATTGCTGCGGTAATCCTTTTGTGGTTTCATCACCACGTAACAGATTCAGAATTATTTGTGAATTTTTCATAAAAAAATATGGTGACAGAAAAATGACACGCAAACATTGTCACAATTCCAATTCGGCTGAAAGCCGCGCCCAGTAAGGAAAGTATTTTTTGTTTGAGGTGTACAACTTTCACTCTTTGTGTTGTAGTTTTGCGCCCAGCTTTATCTAACGGAAAGTTAATTTTCAATCTTATTCCTGTGACAGAATTAAATAAGCCAATGTTTAGAAAAATTGTTGAGAACTCAGTTTTTATAATCTTCCTGCTTTTATTCTGCAATGTTTCTGCTTTTGCTCAACCAGACGGTAAAGCACTGTTTAACTCAAACTGTGCAAGCTGCCACCATCCTATAAAAGAGGCTACAGGTCCGGCTCTTCAGGGTACCGATCAACATCCGCATGGTAAGGAGTGGTTGTACAAATGGATTAAGAATCCTTCGGCTGTTCTTGCAAGTGGTGATGCACATGCCAAAGAACTGGTTGATAAATACAAAGTGGTGATGACCGCGTTTCCTAATCTCTCCAATGAAGAGATTGATGCGATCATGACTTATGTAAATGATTTTAAAGCTCCATCTGCTGCGCCTGCACCGGGGGCAGAGGGTGCGCCCGTTGCTGATGCTGGTAATAGCAGCGCATGGCTATACACTTTCATTACAGTTATTCTTCTGGCATTGGTGATTGTTTTATGGCGTGCCAATTATGGTTTGCGTCGTGTAGCAAATGAAAAAGAAGGTTTGCCAAATGAAAAAGAAGTTCCTTTCTATCGGAATAAAGTTGTGATTGCTATTGCTGTAATCTTGTTGTTCATTTTTAGTGGTTACTGGATTGTAAATGGAGCTGTTGAGTTAGGTCGTCAGGAAAATTATCAGCCAGAGCAACCAATCTTTTATTCCCATAAAGTACACGCTGGTATCAATCAAATCAATTGTCTGTATTGTCACTCAGGCGCAGAAAAGAGCCGCCATGCATTGATTCCGTCTGCAAATGTTTGTATGAATTGCCATAAGCAAGTAAGTGAATATACAGGAACTGAAAAGCTTATTACCGCAGAAGGCAAAGAGGTGGACGGTACAGCCGAAATTCAAAAACTATACAAATACGCAGGTTGGGATCCTTCTAAAAAGGATTATATCCGCGATGGAAACGGTGATATTATTTCACGTCCTATTGAGTGGGTTAAGATCCACAACTTACCAGACCACGTTTATTTCAACCACGCGCAACACGTGAAAGTGGGTAAGGTTCAGTGTCAGCAGTGTCACGGCGATATTCATAACATGGATGAAGTTTATCAATCTTCACCATTGTCAATGGGATGGTGTGTAAATTGTCACCGTCAGACACAAGTGCAATTTGCAGATAACAATTACTACTCCATTTTCGAAAAATATCACGAAGAAATTAAGGCAGGAAAGCGTACAACTGTCACCGTAGAAGATATTGGCGGAACGGAGTGTATGAAGTGTCACTATTAATTTAAAAGTAAATTCAAAAGTCAAAAGATGATTTTGACTTTGCATTGGGAATAGATAAGAATGCGGTTTTGCATTTTTCATTTTGAATTTGGAATTATCTATGAGTCAAAAACAATATTGGAAGGGTATAGAAGAGCTGAATGGCATTACAGCTCATCAGGAAGTTGCTCAGGACGAGTTCAGAGAGGATTTGCCTTTCGATATGAGTGGCAACTTGCTTGACGCTACTACCCCTCGCCGCGATTTTTTGAAATATCTTGGGTTCAGCACAGCAGCTGCTATGTTGGCTGCAAGTTGCGAAATGCCTGTTCGTAAAGTGATTCCTTATGCTATAAAGCCTGAGGATATTGTACCGGGTATTCCAAATTACTACGCATCAACTTATGTTGACAATGGAGATTATTGTGCTATTGTTATCAAGACACGCGATGGTCGTCCAATAAAAATAGAGGGTAATGAGAAGTCCTCAATTACTCGTGGTGGTACATCTGCCCGTGTTCAGGCTTCCATTTTGAACCTGTATGATACTGCTCGTTTGCGCCAGCCTTATGCAGAAGGTCATGAAGCAACTTTTGCTTCAATTGATAAACGTATAATGGAGGGTTTGGCTGCTAATACCGGACAGTCTTACCTACTCACCGGCTCTATTGTTTCTCCTACTACTAAAGAAGTTATAAATCAGTTTATTGCAAAGTATCCGAACGTAAAGCATATAGTTTACGATCCGGTTTCTTACAGTGGCTTAATACTTGCCAATGAAGCAAGCTATGGTAAGCGTGCTATTCCTTCCTATCATTTTGATAAAGCACAAACAATTTTCAGCCTTGATGCCGACTTTCTCGGTACATGGCTTTCTCCAATAGAATTTGCAAAGCAATACAGCTCCGGACGCAGAATAAGTGCTAAGAACTTACAAATGTCTAAGCACTATCAGGTTGAGCCTACGCATACTATCTCTGGCGCTAAGGCGGATGAGCGTGCGGTTTGCCGACCTTCTGAAATTGGTGCTGTGGCAATGGCATTGTATAATGCTGTTATTTCCGATGCCAGTCCAAATTTCGGAAGCAAGAAGTTGAACTCATTAATATTAAGTGCAGCCATAGATTTAAAGAAAGGGAATGGCTTAGTTGTTTGCGGGTCCAACGATGTGAATGTTCAAACAATCGTAAACGCAATCAATGATAAGATTGGGGCTAACGGTACTACCATCAATTGGGCTGCGACAAGCAATTACAAACAAGGTGTTGATGCTGATTTGGTGAATCTGGTAAATGCGATGAATGCAGGTCAAGTTGGCTCTTTGTTCATTCACGGCGTAAATCCTGTGTATGAATATTTCCAGGGTGCAAAATTCGCTGAAGGTTTAAAGAAAGTTCCTGTCACTGTTTCGTTTTCAGAACGCATGGACGAAACCGCGCAACAGTGTAAATACGTAATTCCAGATCATCACTTTCTTGAAAGCTGGGGTGATGCAGAACCTAAGTCCGGATATTATAGTTTAATGCAGCCGGGTATTGCGCCCATCTTCAAAACCCGTGCATTTCAAGACAGTCTTTTGACATGGGCTGGCGCTACAACCAATTACGCTCAATACTGGAATCAGTATTGGATAGGAAAGCTGGGTAGCCAGGAAAATTTTGACCGCGCACTTCAGGATGGAGTTATTGAACCTGCAAGTGAGCCGGCAATGTCTGGCGCAGGTTTCAGTGGGAATGTTGCAGCAGCAATCAGCGCTATACAAGCAAAAAAAGTTGGCGGAGGAAAGGAACTGGTCGTTTATGAAAAAATAAGTATGGGTCGTGGGGCATGGATGAGTAATAACCCCTGGCTACAAGAGTTACCCGATCCGATCACTAAAGCAACCTGGGACAATTACGCTTGCGTTTCTCCTAAAACCGCTTATGATCTCGGTGCCGCTCTTACAAGCATTACCCAGGTAGATTTGAAAAAGCATGTAATAAAACTTACGGCAAATGGTATTACCACTTCCCTTCCTATTGTGGTAGTTCCCGGAATGCACAATGATGTGATTGCTATAGCTGTGGGCTATGGTAGAAACGAAAAAGTAGGACGCGCGGCCGCCAATACCGGCAAGAATGCATATCCCTTCCTTTTCTGGAATGGAATGACATTCGACAACTATGCCTCTGTAAGTGTAGAAAAGACTTCTGACTACCATGATGTGGCAATTACTCAAACGCACTATAGCTATGAGGGTCGTCCTATAATTCATGAATATAGCTTAGAGGAGTTTGCCAAACATCCTACCCACCTCATGGAAGAGCGTGAAAAGGAAATTGGGCATTATGCACACCTTCCCTGGGAAGATAAACATGAAGCGAGCGGACATGCGAACGACGCACATGGCGCTTCAGGTGCAGCTACGGCTCAAACGCTTGATGAGGGCTTTAGAGAAAATGGTACACTTTACCCCAACTTTGTTTCTCCGGGTATTCACTGGGGAATGTCTATAGATCTTACAAGCTGCATTGGTTGCAGTGCGTGTATGGTTGCTTGCCAGGCAGAAAATAATATTTCTGTGGTGGGTAAGACGCACGTATTGAAGGCACAGGAAATGAACTGGATGCGCATTGACCGTTATTTTACCGGAATGCCAAACGATCCAGACACAATTCAAACTGTGTTTCAGCCGATGCTTTGCCAGCACTGTGATAATGCACCGTGTGAAAACGTTTGTCCGGTGGCGGCGACACCGCACACATCGGAGGGGTTGAACATGATGACTTACAACCGTTGTATTGGTACAAAATATTGTGCTAATAACTGCCCGTATAAAGTACGTCACTTTAACTGGATGGATTGGAATGGGGCGGATTGCTTTGATGATAACCTTTATGAAGATGGCAGACGCGATGATATGAATGATGACCTGACGCGGATGGTGCTAAACCCTGATGTGACGGTGCGTAGTAGAGGGGTGATGGAAAAATGTACATTCTGTGTGCAGCGACTGCAAGAGGCAAAATTGAATGCGAAGAAGGATGGTCGTCCGCTGAAGGATGGGGAGGCTAAGACGGCTTGTCAGCAGTCTTGCCCTACGGATGCGATATTGTTTGGTAATGTGAATGATAAGAGTAGTGCGATTTATAAGCTGCGCCGTGAAGAGCAGAAGGAGCGGATGTATTATGTGTTGGAGCATCTTCATACGCTGCCGAATATCAACTATTTGTCGCAGGTGCGGAATACTAATGTGGTAGTAGGGGGTGATGAGAAGTTGGATGGTAT